>JAFAVL010000658.1 GCA_019242465.1 Chroococcidiopsidaceae cyanobacterium CP_BM_RX_35
CTGCTAGAGGTGGCGTTGGGATTGAACTAGATTTAGACAAGATTCCAGTACGAGAAACTGGGATGCTGCCATATGAATACCTGCTTTCTGAATCTCAGGAGCGGATGCTATTTGTTGCTCACCAAGGGCAGGAGCAAGAATTAATCGCAATTTTCCATCGCTGGGGACTACAGGCAGTAGTGGCAGGTACTGTGATTGCTGAGCCAGTGGTGCGAATTCTATTCCAGGGTGAAGTTGCAGCCGAAATCCCCGCAGCAGCACTAGCAGAAAATACTCCACTCTACCACCGAGACTTAGTCAGCGAGCCACCAGAATATGCCCGTCAAGCTTGGGAGTGGACAAGTGATCGCCTCCCTGCCTGTAGTTGTACAGGCATTGAAACACCCGAGGGCTTTCGTACCTGGAACGAAATTCTGTTGACTCTTTTAGATACTCCCACTATCGCTTCTAAAAGTTGGGTATATCGCCAGTACGATCATCAGGTACAAAACAATACAGTCATTCTCCCTGGCGGAGCCGATGCCGCTGTCATTCGATTACGTCCCCCTGCTCTCCTCAACAAGGGTGTCGCTGCTACGGTGGATTGTAATTCTCGTTACGTCTATCTAGACCCCTACGAAGGGGCTAAGGCAGTGGTGGCAGAAGCGGCTCGTAATCTTAGCTGTGTTGGGGCAGAGCCTTTAGCGGTGACAGATAACCTGAATTTCGGCAATCCAGAAAAACCCATCGGCTACTGGCAATTGGCAGAAGCTTGTAAGGGATTAGCAGATGCCTGTCAGGAATTAGGAACTCCAGTCACAGGTGGCAATGTCTCACTCTACAACGAAACTATTGCTCCTACTGGTCAACCACAGCCAATCTATCCAACACCAGTAGTTGGCATGGTAGGACTAGTCACTGACTTGACTTGCATCTGTGGTCAGGGGTGGCAGGCAAAAGGAGATTTGATCTATTTACTGGGTCGCCGTCTGGCAGCGTTGGATCAGTTAACGTTGGGAGGCTCAGAGTATTTAGCCACAATTCATCACACAATCGCAGGGGTGCCGCCACGGGTGGATTTTGAGCTAGAGCGTCGCGTCCAAGCTGCCTGCCGCGAGGGTATTCGCCGAGGTTGGGTTCGCTCCGCTCACGATTGTGCTGAGGGGGGGGTGGTCATCGCTCTTGCTGAAGCTTGTCTGAGTGGCGGTTTGGGAGCAGATATTAACTTAACACCCACATTACAGGAAGACATGTCTTGGCGCTGGGATTGCGTCTTATTTGGTGAAGGTGGGGGACAAATTGTCGTTTCTGTCTTGCCAGAGCTGCAGGTCAGTTGGGAAGCTTATCTCCAGCAAAATTTAGGGAATGACTGGCAAAAACTCGGCTCCGTTGAGAGTTCTGAGACATCTCTACGGGTTTTCACGGGAGACACCCAACTTGCGATCGACGTTAAGATTAAGGAGATAAGCGATCGCTACAGCAAAGCCATTGAAAGGCGTCTGACCCTTTAGCTAATTGGCCCAGTCATTTACGTCAGAATGACTCATTTAGGATCGTTACTATGGGTGAAAATTATTAAGTTAATGTTTTAAGTAGAATGGTTAACGTTCTGTTTACGTTCAGTTAACCTTGACGGATGTGAATTCAGAGCTAGTTCTCTAGTGACTCAATACCCTGCTCAGGAGCAAAGCCATAGCATGATTTCCAACAATTCTCCCTCCTTGGATGATCACAAGCGCCTGGATGTAGAGGCGAACCAAGCCATTGCTCGAGCCGATAAACCAGAAGAAGCTTGTGGTGTTTTTGGCGTTTATGCCCCAGAGGAAGACGTGGCAAAACTGACTTATTTTGGTCTATATGCCCTTCAGCATCGGGGTCAAGAATCAGCTGGAATTGCCACGTTTGTAGGAGAACAAGTGTATCTACATAAAGAAATGGGGCTAGTTTCTCAAGTCTTTAACGAATCGATTTTAAAGCAGCTACCTGGTAGCCTAGGGGTAGGTCACACTCGTTACTCAACGACTGGTTCTAGCCGCGTTGTCAATGCTCAACCAGCAGTGGTAGAAACTGATCTTGGGTCTTTGGCTCTGGCCCACAACGGTAATTTAGTCAACGTAACAGCTCTACGCGAGGAGTTACTTGAACATCATTGCAATTTACTGACCACTACGGACTCAGAATTAATTGCTTTGGCGGTCGCTGAAGAAGTTAACACTGGCAAAGCCTGGTTGGAGGGAGCCATTCGAGCTTTCAATCGTTGTCAAGGAGCCTTTAGTCTAGTAATTGGTACTCCAGCTGGCTTGATGGGTGTGCGTGACCCCAATGGTATTCGTCCTCTAGTTATTGGTACTTTGGGTCAAGCTCCCCAGCGCTATGTGCTTGCCTCTGAAACTTGCGGTTTAGATATTATCGGTGCTGAGTATCTGCGGGATGTGGAGCCGGGAGAGTTAGTTTGGATCACCGAAGCAGGGCTAACTTCTTACCACTGGGCGCAACAACGAGGGCGCAAGCTCTGCATCTTCGAGATGATTTACTTTGCTAGACCAGACAGTGTTATGCATGGTGAGAGCCTGTATAGCTACCGACTCCGACTCGGACGGCAACTGGCCATAGAGTCTCCAGTCGATGCTGATATTGTGATTGGTGTTCCCGATTCTGGTATCCCGGCTGCTATCGGTTTTTCTCAGGCTTCAGGCATTCCCTACGCCGAAGGGCTGATTAAAAACCGCTACGTAGGTCGGACTTTCATTCAACCGACACAGACAATGCGCGAGTCGGGTATCAGGATGAAACTTAATCCTCTCAAAGACGTGCTAGCGGGGAAACGGGTGATAATTGTGGATGACTCAATCGTCCGGGGTACAACCAGCCGCAAACTTGTGAAAGCACTTCGAGACGCTGGGGCAGTTGAGGTCCATATGCGAGTCTCTTCTCCGCCAGTTACCCACCCCTGCTTTTATGGCATTGACACCGATAGTCAGGAGCAGTTGATTGCTGCTACTAAGCCAGTGGCAGAAATTGCCAAGCAAATCGAGGTAGACTCTCTTGCCTATCTCAGCCGGGAAGGTATGCTGCAGGCAACCAAAGAAGATCCAAACAGTTTTTGCTCTGCCTGTTTTACTGGTGATTACCCAATTTCAGTGCCTGAGCAGGTTAAGCGTTCCAAGCTCATGCTAGAGCGTTCTACTATATTGGGCTAACTAGAGGGGCAGCCCTAATCCAACTGCATTGGACCTAGATATTCGGTTAGGCAAGGCGAGAAAACTTCATAGATTAGTGTCAAAGGCTGTCCGTGGTGCCAGAACAAATAGTGTCGTCCCCAGAAGGCACCGTGCTGTTTAAAACCTGCTTCCAGGGCAGCAGAATGACCGTAGTGAATCCCTTGGATATCCCGATATAGTTCTTTCCGCAGGTGGCTCAGACTATCCCAAATAGGTAATGCCCGGTTCTGCAAATGCCGACTCACTTGGCTAGCTTCCCACCAGGAGGCGGCATAATACAATCGCTGACCAGATGCAGTACGTACCCATACCTGCCGTCGTAGACGCGGTCCTGGTACCACCTGGATTTGGTTAGGGGCTCCGTCTAAATCCATCCCAATCTCCGACATATCGATAACGTCCACTTCCGTTGGTTCACCTGTAAGCAGGTATACATGCCGTGTCGGAGAGCCATCACCAAGGAGGAACAGTTGCCAAATTGGTGACAGCTGTGAGTGGGGCAAGCCTCGCTGGACAATTTCTTCTCCCCCTTGCCACAAAGGGGTGAGACAGTGCCATGCCTTGGGCGGCAATATAATGTTTGAAGGTCTAGAAGCAGTCAATGTTCTTTACAAAACTTCATTTATCTCTCTAAGAGCTTAACAAAGTTTCAATGCGGATGGCGAGACTCGAACTCGCAAGGCGTACGCCACACGCCCCTCAAACGTGCGTGTCTACCAGTTCCACCACATCCGCAGGAGTCAGCCTTCTAATTATAAGCTGTTTGTGGATAATACCATTTTGGTAGCAAGAATGTGTCGGGGCACCTCGAAAGCTTCTATCCTACAGATACTTATTCACGTTAAAGCTGGAAGATGCAATTTTCCAAAATATTAATTGCCAACCGAGGAGAAATTGCCCTTCGGATTCTTCGCGCCTGTGAAGAAATGGGAATTGCGACTGTTGCAGTTCACTCTACGGTTGACCGCGATGCCCTCCACGTTCAGCTTGCTGATGAGACGGTTTGTATTGGCGAACCTCCTAGTAGCAAAAGTTATCTGAATATTCCTAGTATTATTGCCGCTGCTCTGACTCGAAACGCCACTGCTATCCATCCCGGCTATGGCTTTTTAGCAGAAAATGCTAGGTTTGCTGAAATTTGCGCCGATCACGAGATTGTCTTTATTGGACCTTCCCCTGAAGCTATTCGAGCCATGGGAGATAAATCCACTGCCAAGGAAACAATGATCCGGGCTGGTGTACCGACAGTACCAGGTAGTGATGGGTTGCTTAAAGACGAAATAGCAGCGCGGAAGAGTGCTCGTCAAATTGGCTATCCTGTAATGCTCAAAGCTACAGCTGGCGGTGGCGGACGTGGGATGCGGCTAGTGCAAGACGATAGCGAACTGGGCAAGCTATTCCAAGCGGCCCAGGGAGAAGCTGAAGCTAGCTTTAGTAATCCTGGCCTTTATCTGGAGAAATTTGTTGAACGTCCCCGCCATATTGAATTCCAAATCTTAGCCGATCGCTTTGGCAATGTTATTCATCTAGGTGAGCGAGAATGCTCAATCCAGCGCCGTCACCAGAAGCTTTTAGAGGAAGCTCCTAGCGTCGCCCTAAGCCCAGAAATGCGAGCAAAAATGGGAGCGGCCGCTGTTATGGCAGCTAAGTCAATTAACTACGTTGGGGCGGGTACTATCGAGTTCCTCCTCTCCCAATCTGGTGCGTTTTATTTCATGGAAATGAACACCAGGATTCAAGTCGAACACCCAGTCACAGAAATGATCACTGGTCTCGATTTAGTAGCAGAACAAATTCGGGTTGCACAAGGAGAAAAACTTCAGCTGACCCAAGAGCAGGTCGTCTTCCGAGGTCATGCAATTGAATGCCGGATCAACGCAGAAGACCCCGAACACAACTTCCGACCCTCAGCAGGGCGAATCAGTGGTTATTTACCGCCGGGAGGTCCCGGAGTCCGGATGGATTCGCACGTCTACACCGATTATTTCATTCCTCCCTACTACGACTCCCTAATTGGTAAGTTGATTGTCTGGGGACCAGACCGCTCCACGGCAATCAAACGCATGAAACGTGCCCTACGAGAGTGTGCTCTCACCGGGCTACCGACTACGATTAGCTTTCATCAAAAGATTTTGGAAACACCCGAGTTTTTGCAAGGTGAGGTTTATACCAATTTTGTCGAGCAATTGATGTT
>JAFAVL010000682.1 GCA_019242465.1 Chroococcidiopsidaceae cyanobacterium CP_BM_RX_35
GGATTGTCTGCCCCTCCAGGAAATCGGCAACCCATGCCAATAATGGCTATTGGTTCTTTTCTGGCATATTCGATAGCGTCAAGCTTGGCTTGCATGTTTTCCAAAGCCTGAAGTGCCCGCTTGATTGGAGATACAGATTTTTCTTGATCTGAATTCAAACTCATGTGTTCAGTACCTCATACTGTCCAATTTACTGAGCAGCAACGCTTCAGCCTCGCTGTCTGATAAATGGTCTAAATTTGACTCAGCTACAACTTGCTGCTCGTTGTTGCTTTTCTGTAACTCCACAGCAGATTCATCAGAAAATGTCATTACAACACTCGACAGATAATCCACAAGCGCTTCGATTGTTGGATAGTCAAAAGCTAAAGTTGCAGGTAGAGAAGAGCCTAGGGTTCTTTCCAAACGGTTCTTCAACTCAACGGCCATCAAAGAATCCATGCCTATGTCGGAGAAACCTTGTTGCGGTAGCAATTGGCACGAGTCAAGCCCCAAAACCTTAGCAACTTCAGTTTGAATGTGAGCAATTAAAAGAGCCCTGCGAGTGCTAACAGGAGCAGCCTTTAATTGCTGCAAAAATTCTGTTTGCTGCGCCGATGGTTCCTCAAATGCTACAGCGAAAGACTGAAGAAATGGCGAAGCTAAACCTTCAGGAAGTTGTTGAAAGAACTTGGACCAGTTAACTGGCAACACTCCCACCTGGGCCGCGTCTTGTCCTAGCAATCCTAACACCTGCAGTCCCCGATCTAGTGGTATAGACTCCATTCCCTGGGCCGCCAATCTCGCTTGGTCCCGGCTACCGAGGCTAGCGACCATCCCGGCATTTTCCCAGAGCCCCCAGTTGATGCTCAACCCTGGCAACCCCAATGCCCTGCGATAATGGGCTAAGGCATCCATGAAGGCATTAGCCGCCGCATAATTCCCTTGACCTGGAGAGCCCAGCAATGCAGAAACGGAGGAAAACGCTACAAAGAAATCCAGTGGTAACTTCTCACTCAAGGCGTGCAGAATCCAAGTTCCTTTGACCTTTGCCGCCATCACTTGCTCGAAGGCCTTCCAGTCCTGCCGCAGCAGAATGCCATCGTGGAGAACGCCAGCAGCATGCACAATTCCCCGCAAGGGCGGCATCGAGGTTTCAATCTCCTCTAGCACTCTGACCGTATCCCCCCACTCCGCCACATCAGCTCGCGCGACGACAACCTTAGCTCCTAAGCGTTCCATGCTTGTGATCGCTTCCTGCACCTGAGCAGAAGCCTCTCGGCGTCCAGTGAGCAATAAATGCCGCGCCCCATGCTCTACCATCCACTGCGCTACTCTTAGACCTAATGCCCCCATCCCTCCAGTAATGAGATAGGTACTATCCGACTGGAGGGACATCGCTCGAGGTGCTGGTACTTGGCTTCGGACTAGGCGAGCTACATAGCGCTGTCCTCCCCGAAAAGCTAGTTGGTCTTCCGCTTGAGAATCCCAAATTTCTGCCAACAGATTTGCTGCTTCATCTGAGGGCGCGCTTTCCTGAGCCAAATCGAGTAGTCCTCCCCACAATTTCGGATGCTCCAGAGCAATGACCTTACCTAATCCCCACAAAGAAGCTTGAGCCACTCCTGGCAGTGACGAGACCACTGGTACTGCTCCCCGCGTCACTAACCACAAGCGGGGGGAAGCTAGCTGATATCGATTAGCAAGAGCTTGCACCAGATGCAGGGTACTGCCACAGCCGAGAACCTGAATCTGTTCGAGTTCGGGGATGGTCAACTTTGGAGCCAATTCTGCTTCTAAACTCCATAGGTGAACAATTCCCCTTAACGGCAGCGAACTCGTTATCACAGCTTCTTGGAAAAGATGCTCGAAATCTTCTGGACTGGTTGGATTGAGACTCCAAGTCTCAGCTTCTTTGGCTTGATAGGCGTCGCCCGCATAGACCAGAAGACAACTTTGACCCTGCTCTTCTAAGAGATGGGCTAAGGCTTGTCCTACACCCCCTCTGTCAGCCAAGATTAGCCACATTCCCGGTTCCTGGAAGCTGATTTCTGGCAACTCACGCGGCAAGGGCAGCCACTTGACTTCGTAGAGCCAATCTTTATTGAATGCTGTCTGCTGCTGGTGTTGCTTCACTAATACTTCTAGCAGCTTAGGCAGTAATTTTATTTCTTCTTCTGAAAATTCAACTGCTGTTTCTAAAAACCGGGCTAGCTTTTGAGTATCTCCCTGATGCAAGAGATTCACGATAGGAGTCTGGACATCTTTTTGGGATAAAGGCTCTGCTTTAACAAGCCCATTATTAAACGTTTCCACCCAATAGCGCTGGCGCTGAAAGGGATAAGTGGGTAGCGCTACCCGTTGACGCTGATAGTCCCGGTCAAAACCTGTCCAGTCTACTGTCACTCCCCGCACATACAACTGAGCCAAACTTTGCAGCAGTTGCTGCCAGTCTTCTTGCCCTGGACGCAGACTGGGGAGCCACAGCCGTCCCGATTCTGGCAGGCAGTGACGACCCATTCCTAACAACGTCGGCTTGGGACCAATTTCTACAAACACTTCATACCCTTGCTGCTGCAGTGTCTCCATGCTGGCAGCAAATTGGACCGGACTCAGGATATGACGGCACCAATACTCGGGGCTAGCTATTTCCTGACTCACCAGTTGCCCAGTCAGATTGGAAATGAATTTCAGTTGCGGCACATGGTAAGTTACCTCACTCGCCACTTGCTGAAACTCTGTCACCATTGGTGCCATTAATGGGGAGTGGAAGGCATGGGAGACTTGCAGTTTTTTTGTCTTGACTCCTTGGGCTTCCAGGTCAGCACAGACGGCGCGCACTGCCTGCTGCTCGCCGGAAATCACGACACTGCTGGGGCCGTTGTGCGCCGCAATGGCAATTTGCTGCCCATAAGGTGCCACTGCAGCAGCCACCACCCCAGGCGCTGCCATCAGCGCTACCATTTCCCCTAAAGGCGGTAGAGCTTGAATCAAACGTCCTCGCGCGGCAATCAGTTTCAATCCGTCTTCCAGGCTAAATACTCCTGCTACACAGGCGGCGACATATTCGCCGACGCTATGACCCATGACTACCCCTGGGGTGATGCCCCAGGATTTCCACAACTCGAACAGGGCATATTCCAGGGCAAATAAGGCTGGTTGGGTGTAGGCGGTTTCGTCTAAAAGAGCAGGGGGTGAGGGGGTGAAGTTCTCTCTATCTCTCCAGCTGCCTCTCTCCCCCTCAGTAGCAGGATAGAGCACTTCTAGCAATGGCTTGCCAAGCAGGGGACGCAGAATTTCATTGCAGCGGTCTAGGGCGGCACGAAAGGGGGGCGCTTGTTCATACAGTTGGCGTCCCATGCCCACATACTGCGAACCCTGACCTGTGAATAGGAAAGCGACTTTAGGGGGAGTTGTCCCTTCCCACTGACCCAGCTCGACTCCTGGAGCTTCCTGACCAAGGTCAAAGGTGGCTAGCTTTTCAGATACTTCTGTTGCTGAGGAGGCCAACACAGTCAGTCGGTGTTTGAAGTGCCCTCGCCCAGTATTGCCAGCAAAGCATATATTTTTTAGAGCTAAACCTGGATTGTCAGTTATATATTTCTCATATCGATTGGCTAACTGCTTCAGAGCCTCTTTTGTCTTTGCTGAGAGGGTCAACAAGTGCAGGGAGCGCTCAGTGGATTTTGTCTTCGGCTCTAGTTTTGGGGCTTCTTCTAGCACCACATGAGCATTGATACCACTGGCACCAAAGGAACTGACTCCTGCAATCCGCCGCTTTCCCCCAGCAGGCCAAGCCATTGGCTCGGTTGTCACGGACACATGCAGTTGCTCCCAGTTAATGTAGGGACTGGGCTTTGAGAAGTGCAAATGGGGAGGGATCTGCTGGTGTTGCAGAGACAAAATCACCTTGATCAAACTCGCGACTCCTGCTGCTGATTCCAGGTGACCAATATTGGTCTTTACCGCACCAATCTTCAGCGGTAGTTCTGAGGAACGCCCCTCACCCAGCACAGCTCCCAAGGCTCTTACCTCAATGGGATCTCCCAAGGAGGTGCCTGTGCCGTGGGCCTCTACATAGTCCACCTCAGAGGGCTGTACCTTTGCCCTTGCCAACGCTTGGCGGATTAGCGTTTCCTGAGCTGCCTTATTGGGAACTGTGAACCCACTGCTAGTGCCATCCTGATTGACAGCTGACCCCCGAATCAGTGCTAAAGTGTTATCCCCGTCTTTGACTGCATCAGAGAGGCGTTTGAGTACCAATATGCCACAACCCTCGCCTCTGCCAATGCCGTCAGCATCTGCATCGAAGGTTTTGCAGCGACCATCTGGTGACAACATTTTTGCATGGGATAGTGCAATTGTGTTTTCTGGTGAGAGGATCAGGTTAACTCCACCTGCTAAAGCATGATTACACTCTCCATTACGCAGACTTTGACAAGCAAGATGAACAGCTACCAGGGACGACGAGCAGGCTGTATCGATTGCCATACAGGGACCCTGCATTCCTAAGGTGTAAGACAAGCGTCCGGCAACAGCGTTAAAGGGGTTACCTGTGAGGTAATAAGCATCGATTTGGCTTAGATCGCCAGAGGGCATGAGAAGTCGTGCGTAGTCATTCGTGGTGATCCCGATAAAAACCCCAGTCTGGTTAAGTGCCTGCTGGTTTGGAATCAGTCCAGCATTTTCTAGGGCTTCCCAGCTCACCTCCAGCAGTAAGCGCTGCTGGGGGTCTATCCTCAACGCTTCCCGAGGAGAAATGCCAAAGAATTGAGGGTCAAACTGGTCTACCTGCTGCAAAAAACCCCCATACCGGGTAGACATCTTCCCTGGAGCATCTGGATTGGGATCGTAGTAAGCATCAACATTCCATCGCTCAGGAGGTACCTTTGTAATGGCATCTACCCGGTTGATCAAGAGCTGCCAAAAGGTCTCTGGGTCATTAGCCCCTCCCGGAAACCGACATCTCATACCAACGATGGCAATGGGTTCAGTTTTGGAACGCTCAACTGCCTCAAGTTTTTCTACGGCTTCATCTAGCGCAAGGAGCAAACGTTGCGATGAAGACAGTTGATCTACTTTTGTAGAAATGTTGTTCATCTTCAGTTTTCTTTCATCAAGCTTTCTAGTTTTGCGAGTCTGTCTGCAATTGACGCTTCAACTTCATCTTCGGAGAGCTGTTCTATCTTTGATACAGCTACAGTTCGCTCGTCTTCACCTTGAAGCAATGCATCATTGACTGGTGACCAACCCATTACTTCCCTGCCTAGATACTCAGCCAGCTCTTTAATATTCGGAGATTCAAAGACTAAAGTTGCAGGCAACTTAGAACCTAGACTACCTTCGAGCCGCTCTTTCAGCTCGACAGCCGTCAGAGAGTCCATACCTATTTCAAAGAACCCTCGCTCTTGGTCTGGCAATTGAGATACTCCAAGTCCCAATACCGCCGCGACTTCAGTTTGAATATAAGCAACTAAAATAGCCCCGCGCTCACTCTCTGGAGCCGCCTCTAATTTTTGTAAAATTTCTGGGCGCTGCTCCTGCTGCTGGGCAGGTTCCCTCTGCTGCGTCTCTATCTTCTCTAGCAGTGGACGTTGCCCCCTCGCTTCATAGATGCCTTTGAAGCGAGTCCAATCCACATTAGCCACTGTGGTCTGGGGATAGTCTCCTCCCAGCAGTACTCGCAAGGCTGTAAGAGCTTCATCGGGCAGCAATGCTTTTACTCCCATCCGGGTTAACCATTGCTGCGCTTCTTCTGACGCAGCCATCCCTCCTTTAGCCCACGGACCCCAATTCACGCTCAATGCTGGCAATCCCAGCCCTTTACGGTAGTAAACTAATGCATCGATAAAATGGTTCGCTGCTGCATAATGAGCTTGTCCCTTCGAGCCCCACACCGAGGCAATCGAGGAAAAGCCAACGAAAAAGTCCAGCTTCATTTCCTGGGTTAGTTGATGCAAGATCCATGTTCCCAGTACCTTAGGGCGAAGCACAGAATTAAGTGTGTTCAGATCCATGTCTTGGATGGCTTGGTATCCAACCACACCCGCTGCATGAACAATGCCGTGTAGAGGGGGCATTGATGCTTTGACCTCCTCCAGCACTCTAACCATATCTTTCTCATCAGAGACATCAGCCTGAGCCACTAAAACCTTAGCCCCTGTCTGCTCCATACAGGTAATGGTTTCCTGCGCCTGAGTCGAAGCTCCACGACGCCCGGTCAAAACTAGGTATCGAGCCCCCGCCTCCACCATCCACTGAGCTATCTGGAGTCCCAAGGCTCCCAGTCCTCCAGTAATCAGGTAGGTGCTGGAGGACCGTAACGACAATCCTTGAGGTTCTGGTGGTTGCGTGGGCACCAAGCGGGCTACATAACGCTGTCCAGAGCGAAAGGCGAGATGGTCTTCCCCTTGTGAATCCTCAATCTCCGCTAAGAGCGCCACTGCCTCATCTTTCGTGGAATCGGGGAGCCAGTCGTTAGAGCGGGGTCTCCCCGCGGACGAACCGGCGTGGAGCCAGTCGCCTGCGGGGGTCTCCCCCCCATCCCCAGAGGGGACCCTGAGCCCCCCCGTTGAGCGAACTGGCGTGGCTAAATCGAGCATGCCCCCCCATAAATCTGGATGCTCCAGAGCAACCACTTTACCGAGTCCCCACAAAGGTGCTTGCGCCACCGCGCTCAGCATGGAACCGACGGGCATCGCCCCCCGTGTGACCAACCATAACCGGGGAGAAGGAAGAGAGCTGGGAGCGCAAACCTCATGGCGCTTGATTAGCGTCTGTACCAGATGCAGTACACTTCCACACCCCCAACTCTGCGCTTGCTGTAGCGCGGGGATGGTTAAGTTCTCTGGCTGTGTCGCCTCTAAACTCCACAGGTGAATAACTCCCTTCAAAGACAGTTCACTAGCTGCCACATCTTGAAATAGTCGCTCATAATCGCTAGGGTGAGAGGGATTGAGGCACCAAGTTCTTGTTCCCAGGCACTCATATAACTGTCCAGGATAGACCATAAGACAGCTCTGACCCCGCTGCTGTAGGAGCTCGGCTAGAGATCGTCCCACACCTCTTTGATCAGATAAGATTAACCAACTGTCACCCTTTCGAAACAGGCTTGGGCTTGCTGCATGGTCAGGTGAGTGATCGCGCTGAAGAGGCTGCCACTCGACCTGATAGAGCCAATCTTTGATGAATATGGTTTTGATCTGCTTTTGATGCTGCCTGACAAGGACTTCCAACAGCTTGGGTAAGTATTTGGCCTCATCTATGGAGAGTTCTGTTGCTAACTGCTGAGTCAGTTGTTGAGTATCTCCCTGATGCAAGAGATTCACGATAGGAGTCTGGACATCTTTTTGGGATAAAGGCTCTGCTTTAACAAGCCCATTATTAAACGTTTCCACCCAATAGCGCTGGCGCTGAAAGGGATAAGTG
>JAFAVL010000360.1 GCA_019242465.1 Chroococcidiopsidaceae cyanobacterium CP_BM_RX_35
GACATCTTCTAAAGCACATCAGGCAAAATTCCTGCCCACTATAATTTTCCCAGCTTAAGTTGACACCTTAAATTAAACCTTACTTTAACCCTGTTGAGGCAATGATTGTCGAAGAAGCATTAAATATCATCGATAGGAATCTTAAGCATGGAAGCTTGAACAATTTGCAAGAGATAGTATTTCGCCAATGTTGGGAAGGAAAGTCTTACCAGGAAATTGCTGAAAGTGCAGGCTACGCTCCTGATTATATAAAAGCTGTCGCCTTCAAGCTCTGGCAATTGCTTTCCCTAGAGTTTGGAGAAAAGATTACGAAAAGCAATGCCCAATCAGTATTGAGACGATATTCGCTCTCAACTCCTATTCTCGAAACATCTGGTATACCAACTCAAGACACAGCTAACCTTAACCAGCGCCAAGATTGGGGTGAAGCAATTGATGTTTCTGTATTTTATGGACGTGAAGCAGAGATCGCTACCTTACAGCAATGGATTATCCAAGAGCATTGCAGATTTGTTGCCATAGTGGGGATGGGAGGCATTGGTAAAACTGCGTTAACAGTTAAGTTAGCACAGGAAATTCAAGGGGAGTTTAATTATTTGATTTGGCGAAGTTTGTGTAACGCTCCTCCTTTATCCGAGCTTTTAGTTGAGCTACTAAACTTTCTCTCTAACGCTCAGTTAACAACTATACCAGAAAATATTAGTGGCAAAGTTGTGCGTCTGCTAGAGTACTTACGCCAGTACCGTTGTCTAATCATCATAGATAATGCTGAATCTTTGATGCGCGGTAGTAAACGGGTTGGCTACTACCGAGAAGGATATCAAGAATATGAGGATTTTTTTAAAGCAGTAGCCGAAGCTAATCATCAAAGTTGTTTATTATTAACCAGTCGAGAAAAACCTAAAGAATGCTTTTTAGCAAACAGTTCAACTTCACAGGTTCGTTTTTGGCAACTACAAGGATTACCTGAATTAGCAGCTAAACAAATATTAAATTTAAATAATTCCCTTTTAGGAACAGATAATGAGTGGCAGAAATTAGTTGAATTATACACGGGAAATCCTTTAGCATTGAAAATAGTTGCGGCAACTATCCATGAATTATTTGCTGGGAAAGTATCGAACTTTTTGAAGCAAGGGGTAGTAGTGTTTGGCGGTATTAGTGACATTCTAGAGCAGCAATATCAGCGCTTGACTGATTTAGAAAAAGAGATGATATGTTGGTTAGCAATTAGTCGGGAACCAGTTGAATTTGAGCAATTGCGAGCCGACATGGTATTCCCAATATCAGTAGCAAAACTGCTCGAAACATTAGAATCTTTAGGGAGGCGATCACTAATAGAGAGGACGGATGGATTCTTCACCCTTCAACCTGTAGTGATGGAGTACACGATTAGTTGCATAATTGAGCAAGTTTGTCAAGAAATTATAACGCATCAGGTTAGATTTTTAAGAAATTTTAGTTTAATCAAAGCTCAAGCAAAAGATTATGTAAGAGAAGCCCAAATTAACTTAATTTTAAAACCAATTATCCAAGAATTATTGAGAACATATATTAGCAAGAAAAATCTGGAGTATGAATTACACCAGATTTTAAAACATCTGCAAACAACATCTCCTTTAGAACCTGGATATACTGCAGGAAATATAATCAATCTGCTAACGGAATTAAATGGTAATTTAACCAATCAAGACTTTTCGTATTTAACAATTTGGCAAGCTTATCTCAAACATGCAAGATTAGATCGTACTAATTTCACCTGTTCTAATCTATCAAAATCAGTATTTGCTGAAGCCATAAGCACTATTCTAACAGTTTTATTTAGCCCAGACGGAGAACTCCTGGCAACTAGTGATCATATTGGAGAGATTCATATATGGCAACTTACATCAGGTCAACAACTTTCATCCTGGATTGCCGACAAACTTTGGATACTTTCAATTGCGATTAGTCCTGATAGTCAAATTTTAGCAAGTACTAGTATTGACACAAAAGTTAGATTGTGGAACATAAATACAAAACAATGTTTAAAAACCTTAGAAGGACACACTAATTCAGTATTTTCAGTTGTATTCAGTCCTGATGGAAAAGTTTTAGCTAGTGTTAGCACAGATGGAACTGTCAGACTATGGGACATTAATACAGGAGAATGCCTCAAAATTATAGCGGAGCATTTCGATGGAAGCTTATCTGTTGCTTTTAGTCCTGATGGTCAAACTTTAGCTACTGCAAGTCATAACTACTCTGCAAAAATATGGAATATCGCAACTGGAGAATGTCTCAAAGTCTTGCAAGGTCATAAAGAAGTATTTTCAGTTGCCTTTAGTCACAATGGCAAAATTCTGGGAACTGGGAGTCATGACGGAACTGCTATGTTATGGGATGTGAATACAGGAGAGTGTCTCAGGATTTTAGTAGGTCATTCTGATGGTACAATCCGTGTTGCCTTTGGCCCCAATGGTCAAATTCTCGCAACTGGTAGTGCAGACCAAACAGCAAGGCTATGGGACATTAATACAGGGCAATGTCTAAAAATATTGCGAGGCTATCATAATTGTTTCTGGTCAATTAACTTTAGTCCTGATGGTCAAGTTCTCGCTAGCGGTGGACTTGACCAAATAGTCAAGCTGTGGGATGTGAATACTGGGAAATGTTTTAAAACTTTGCAAGGTCATGGAGGTGGTTTTTTATCAGTTAGCTTTGCGCCTCAACTCAACAGTTTAAATAGACAAATTTTAGCGAGTGCTAGTGAAGATAAAACTGTTAAATTATGGGATATAGAGACAGGAAAATGTATCAAAATCTTGTTAAGTCATTTCAATTTAGTTTGGACAATTGCCTTTAGTCCTGATGGTAAAATTTTAGCAGGTGCCAGTGAAGACAAAACTATCAGGTTATGGGATGTTAATACAGGGCAATGCCTGAAAATTTTGCAAGGTCATGCTAGCGGTGTTGAATCAGTTACCTTTAGCCCTCAAGGTAATATCTTGGCTAGTAGTAGTCATGACCAAAGCTTCAGGTTATGGGACATCAATACTGGGGAATGCCTGAAAGTATTACAAGGCCATATAGGTTGGACTTGGGAGGCTGCATTTAGTCCTAATGGAAAAATTTTAGCAACTAGTAGTGAAGACAAAACTATCAGGTTATGGAACATCAATACTGGGGAATGCCTTGACATTTTGCAAGGACACTCTAGTGGTGTGCTATCAGTTGCGTTCAATATTCACAATATTTTAGCAAGTGCTAGTAGTGACCAAACTATTAGGCTATGGGACATCAAGACAGGAGAATGCTTTGATATCTTGCAAGGGCATAGCGATATGTTTCTCTCAATTAAATTCAGTCCTCAAGGTGATATCTTGGCAAGTACCTGTCAAGATCTAACTGTCAAGTTATGGGATATCAATACAGGGAAATGCCTGAAAGTTTTGCAGGGGCATACTAATCAAGTTACCAACATTAGCTTTAATCCAGACGGTCAAATTCTAGCTAGTAGTAGTAAAGATGAAACGATTAAGTTATGGAATGTCCAGACAGGGGAGTGCATAAAAAATTTACAAGTAACAAAACTTTATCAGGATATGAATATTACAGGGGTTACAGGATTAACTGATGCCCAGAAAGCAACGCTAAAATTGTTAGGAGCAGTGGAAAATTGTTAAATATTCGCTGTGTTTTATGAGACGATTTTGTTACTAAGATGGGGCTACTATTAGAATGATGAGTGGGATTTCTCCCCTTCTAGTTGCTAAAATCCAACTGATATCAAATCCGGCTGATTACCCTGACTAAAATCCTCTGTGGTGTTCTTCCCTCTGCTCGGTGCCTCTGTGGTTTTATCTCTTTATTATCGTTTCTCACACGGTTTGGGGTGCCCAATCAAGATGCGCTGCGATCTGCTGCACTTTCCAGCCAGAAGCATTGAGCCGCAATACGGTAGCCCGTTGCTTGATGCGTCTCGGCATCCCATCAGCGTAACTGAGTTCGCGCAAGGTGCGATCCTCTTCGTCAGTTAAGGAGTTCTTTAGGGGAGCAGGCATGGAATTTAAGCCCTTTACTTGTTCCCACTATCTTACGTTTTTTTGATTGGACTACTTATTTTATTGCTTAAACAAAAATCCGACTTGAAGGTTTTACAAAAATTAAAATTGGCAATACCAACATGAGCAAATCCTTTACTCTTAGTGCTTTACCGTTTATTCACCACAAGTATGTAACTTTTAAATACCTCGCAAATCACTTTTTATTACTTTTTCTATCTCGTTATTTAAAAATTATCGTGTTGTAATTAATTTAGTAATTAATGGAGCTGTGACGCTGGATTAATAACTGAACTGTCAAGCTTGTCTTTCGGCGACGTAGAACTCCTAAATCCTAAACGAGTTTGCCGAAGACGCAATTCAGGATATTAGCGAAAACTTCTTAGCGAAACTGATTAAAAGGCTTATGTCAACTCAGTCCTATTCATCTTATCTTCGACTTCCGATCATCCTTTCCAGCCAGCACCCTTTGTTGCCGTTTGAAGATGTAGTCGGTTGGACGAGCGAAAGGTATTTCATTGTTTGCCATCAGGTAAGCGAGCTCCTGATGTCTCAAGTACTCATGGACTTCGAGCAGGCGACCTCTTTGGTAGATTGCTCTCGCGATTGGGCAAATGCGAAGTTGCTTCTCACTAGGGCTGCTTCGTTAACCGTGCTACTATGCCGTAATTTGGAACAGATTGCATATCTCTGTCCTCAGAGCGCTTTCTTTGCATTCCGCCCTGCGCTTGAAGGCTCAAGTGGCAAAGAATCTCTGCAATTCCAAAAAGCTCTGAGCATTCTGAGTGGAAAGAGTTCGTATCGGCAAACGCTTG
>JAFAVL010000725.1 GCA_019242465.1 Chroococcidiopsidaceae cyanobacterium CP_BM_RX_35
TACTAATGAGGCAATAACAACCAGCCAGTCAGCAGAGAACCATTGCCGCAGTCTTGGGAGTAAAGCCACACCCATGACCGCACCAAACCCCAAACAACCATTACTGATGGGTTGAAATTATCTGTCATCCTTTGTACGGTGGTGGAGCTTGGTTGTGTCCTGAGATCATCTCAGACCGGAGAGACAAACTAATGTACAACCATTGCAACATAGTCGAGCAATGTTTACAAAACTTATAAAAGTGATACAATTCCTTGTATAAGGGGAATGATAGAGCTAAGAACCTTCAGTCCTTAAATGACAAGGTGCTAAACAACCAGCCTGCTTTACCGGAATTTGGGAAGGAAATCATGTCAGTTACAGGACTTATTCAAGGACTTAATGCATTTCATGACAACTACTTCAGCAATCATAGAGAACTCTTTGAACAGCTATCTGCTGGACAGTCTCCGGAAGTTTTGTTCATTACTTGCTCTGATTCCCGCATTGATCCTTGTTTAATCACCCAAGCACAGCCAGGCGAACTTTTTGTAATGCGGAATGTAGGCAACATCATTCCTGCCTACGGAACTGCTGACAGTGCTGAAGGAGCAGGAATTGAATATGCTGTACAGGGAGTAGGGATTAAAGATATTATCGTCTGTGGACACTCTCACTGTGGGGCAATGAAGGGATTACTGCAAATCAGTTCCCTATCAGAGCAGATGCCACTCGTGTACAACTGGCTAAAACGCCACGGTGAAGCTACCCGTCGTTTGGTGCTGGACAATTATGTTGGGCTTGAAGCTGACAGGCTTTTAAAGATAGCGATTGAGCAAAATGTTTTGACGCAGATTAGAAACTTAGAAACCTATCCTGCAATTCGTTCCAAACTGCATTGTGGGCAATTGAATCTTCATGCCTGGATTTACGAAATTGAGTCAGGGACAATCTTTGCGTACAATGCCGAACTGCGACAATTTATTCTGTTGGAAAAACGTTCCTTCCCTGTCCCAGACCCCTTGATCGTGACGGTACCAGCTTGACCTCGATTAAGCAGAATTATTGCACTAGTAATATATTTCGACAAGGTTCAAGAAATTTTCAAGTTGCAGAGAAGCAATTATATGCGACCTTATTGTCAGTTGTTTCTGGTAACTTATTATGTCTGCGATCACAGTTGAGCAGCAGCAGTACAAAACCTACGTTCTTTCTGATGGCAATGCCCAGGTTACTGTGATACCTGACCGTGGCGGCATTATTACTAGTTGGCAGGTAGAAGGTCAGAAAATTCTCTACATGGACACTGAGCGGTTTAAGGACTCTACCCTGTCAGTGCGGGGTGGTATCCCCCTGCTGTTTCCCATCTGTGGCAACCTACAAGAAGATACTTACACCCTGGACGGGCGAACTTACCAGCTCAAGCAACATGGCTTTGCCCGGAATCTCCCTTGGCAAGCTACGAATCAATCTACCGAAGATGGTGCTAGCATAACGGTTAGCCTTAAAAGCGATGAGACTACTCAGGCTGGATATCCTTTTGACTTTGAGCTAAATTTTATCTATACCCTGCGAGGGAATAACCTGGAGCTGCGCTATCGTCACACCAACTTATCCAAGCAGCCAATGCCCTTTGCCACCGGAATTCATCCTTACTTTATTGTAGCAGATAAGGGATCGTTGATCTTTGATATCCCCTCCACTGAATACAAAATCAAAGGCGGGACGGAGGTGTACCCATTCTCTGGAAAATTTGACTTTGACCAAGAAGAAATTGATGTTGCATTTATCAACTTAACTGGTCTATCAGCCAATGTGAAAGATCGGGACCGCAACCTGAAACTCACTGTTGAGTATGACGATCATTATTCCACCCTAGTGTTCTGGACTGTGAAAGGCAAAGACTTCTACTGTTTAGAACCCTGGAGCGCCCCTAGAAATGCCCTTAACACTGAAGAGCATTTAATTCAGGCACCACCTGGAGCTACTGTAGAAACTATAGTGAAGATGACAGTTGAATTTGGTTAACGTAGACGAAGCTGGATGGAGGTCATACAGAGAAGGAATTTCTGCGCTTCTCGCTCGGAGAGAATGTCAAGGGACTGCAACAACGTATTCAAGACCCCGTACTGTGGAAGCCCTCTCAATTGCTTCCTGAATCTGATCGAGACGGTAGGAGAATATCTGGAGCTGGCTGAGGTCGAGTGTACCAGCTGCTACCATCTCGATCAGTTCGCTGGGTGCCTGCCGGGGATACATGAATGCCCCACGGATAGTGAATTCGCTCATCATAATTTGCGGGTAGGGCAGTGGGAGGCTTGCCTGCACCCCGCCCATCAAAACTGCCGTGCCTTTAGGACGCAATGCCTGAATACAGGATACGGTTGGGTCAGATGTCTTAGCCCCACCAAGCAGATCTAGAACTAGATCTGCTCCCTCCGCCACTAACCTGAGTTGTTCAGCATCCTCAGCTGCATTCCCCTGTAAGACGAATTGGACCACCCGTCGGGAGTCAAGCTGTTGGAGTTTGTCGAGTACCTGCTGGTTGCGTCCCACTGCTACCACTTTGCCTGCTCCCATCGTCAGAGCAACCAGCACTGCTCCCGCTCCCAAGTTACCAGTAGCTCCATTGATGATTAACGTCTGACCAGGACGGAACTCACCCCGGAGTAGACCACCATAAGGAATCACGAAATAGCTAAGGCAGGCAAGCTGGTTAGGCTCCACTGACTGCACCTTGTCTAACGGGGTCAGACACTCGGCGGGCAAGAGAGCTTTCTCTGCAAACGTCCCATCCCGCCAAATGGCTTGGAGCCTGCCTGAGAGTGGAGTCAGCCCAGCTAGTCCGATCAAAAGAGCATCCGAGGCAACCCCATTGTTGCGTGACATAATCATCGGATCAACGTACACCATCTGACCTGGCTCTAGGTCAAAGACATCTTCTGCCACACTCTCCACTCTCCCGACTGCGTTGGCACCTGGAGTAAATGGTGTTGGCATGGCGTAGCCAAGTTCACCTGAAAAGACCTGTTTCATGAACGTCAGCACTGGAGCACACATAATCTTGACTACCACCCCACCTGGTCGTGGGATGGGGTCGGCAATTTCTTCGAGTTGGAGTGGACTGCCTACTTGTTCCAAACGTACTGCTTTCATTAGGGCACACTTCCTTCACATTCGCAAGCCAAAGATCTGTTGTCGGCTATTTGTACGGTACGCACCGTACTCAAAATTATAATAGTACGGTATGTACTGGAAGCACAAGGGGAGACTGGCATGATTGATGCAAACAGGTCCAATCAGGTGCAATTAGCTGGGGCTAAGAAGCGTCGCCGAGAGCAGTCCTATCATGCGATTCTTGAGAGCAGCCTCGCCATCCTTGCAGAAAAAGGTTATGGTGCCCTGACCATTGAGAGCATAGCTGCCAGAGCTAGAGTGAGCAAGCAAACTATCTATCGTTGGTGGTCATCTAAGGCAGCTATCGTACTTGAGGCTTTGCTGACTGATGTACAACAACGGCTTCCAGTCCCTGATACCGGAAGCGTCAGAGGAGATATTGAGGTATTGCTTAGTAGTAGTTTGCGCGAGTTAGCTGATCGGAGCGGACCGATTGTCCGAGGTCTAATGGCGGAGGCGCAGCTTGACCCAGAATTTGGTCAGGCTTTTCGGGAGGATTTCATCGCGCGGCGTCGAGAGGTATTGATCAAAATACTTTGTCGAGGTCAGCGCTCTGGCGAAATCAGTACTCTGGTCGATCTTGAACTCATTGTAGATTTGATCTACGGACCGATGTGGTATAGGTTACTCAATCAACATGCACCGATAGATGAAGACTTTGCTCAGCGCCTGATAGCTCAAATATTTGCAGGTTTGCACTAATGACTATCGCTACCGCTTTTCTGCTGATGTCGCCAAAAAAGCAGCTAATAGAACCCTATAGTTGATACTGAGTACCGTTTTGATAGTCTTTAGTAATTCTGGCGTTGTTTAGGGCTTAGACAAAAATGCTTTGACACATGGACCATTAGTGTAAGCCAGTTTTTCGTTAGAAGCGAGACCACTAAAGACAATAACTTTGACGAGCGGGTTGAGTGCTTGCAATGTGCGAATAGTAGTTGAACTGTCAAGCAAGGTGTAATTCTCAATGATTTTTCAGGTTAAGGTCTATTGAAACTCTCGCCACTTGCTTAACCTGTCCTTAAGAAACTCAGAGTACTCCTTCACCGCCCGAATGATTGATTTTGTTTCTTTGCCTTCCTCTTTTTGTGCCTGTACGCATTTTCCTATACATGCAGTGGAGTCATTTTGCCTTTGTGCCATTCGAGCATGAAACCCCGCAGCTTGAGCCCACCGTATTGCAGTTTGAGCAGACTGTTCGATTATTTCTCCCCGTGACGTAGCGCTCAGCTCTTGCGCCTTGATCGATTGACCAATTTTCTCGATTTTTTTCCCATGTCTTTCTGATTTCAATGCATCGGATTCGAGCGCCTCGGCTGTTTCGTTAGGATATTTTGGCATAACTCGTTTGCGTGTCAATTTAGAAGCTTCTTACTGGCAGCTCAAATGGGAGCTTGAAACATGCAGTGTGGATGTTGCTACTACAATAACGGCTGATGCCTTGACCGATTTACAACTTCCGGAAGAATTAAAGCTTTTCCGATGATACTGTAGCCATACTCTGTGCCAGCCTAACGCATAAGCTGTCAGGCTTCAGTTGAAGCGGTTTTGTTTTTTTCTGAGGGAAATTTTCGTAGTAGGTAGATCAAAATGACAATATTTACGATAAAAGCGAAGACCTTAAGCCACGAGAA
>JAFAVL010000816.1 GCA_019242465.1 Chroococcidiopsidaceae cyanobacterium CP_BM_RX_35
TAGAGCAGGCAGAAACAATTGTCCAGCGGAAACAAGAAATTTTTCAACAAGCAGAACAAAGTGCAAGAGAAATTATTGATGCAGCACAAGCCAAAGCAGCACAACTTCTAAGTGAGACGGACATTGTTCAACAGGCAGAACAGGAAGCGCGGCATCTCCAACAGCAAGTGCAGTTGGAGTGTAAAGCTGCTATGGAACAAACCATGGCTGACATCGAGCAGGCACGCTACCAAGCCCAGCAGGAGCTAGAGGAGATGCGTGCTGCAGCGATCGCTGAGTGTACAGAGATTCAACGGGGAGCTGATGAGTATGCTGATAACGCCCTCAAAGATATTGAGCAGCAGCTTAATGATCTGTTGCAGGTGATCCGTAATGGTCGGCAACAGCTAAGGGAGTAGTGCAGCTTTGAGACTATGACAGAACTCTGTAATCGCTTGCAGTCCCTCTTGGGGTGTACCATCTGCTAATCGTTTCACAAAGGCACTACCGACAACTGCCGCATCGGCTCCCCAATCTTTCACCTGACGGGCATGCTCTGGTTGAGAAATACCAAAGCCAACTCCAATCGGTTTATTCGTCACTTGCCGCAGCTGCTGAAGGAGAACTCCCACTCGGGCTTCTAACCCAGAACGTATTCCGGTAACGCCCGTAACACTAACTAGATAGATGAAGCCTTGGGATTGTTTAGCAATCGTCGCAATCCGTTCAGATGAACTGGTAGGTGCAACCAACAACGTCACGTCAATTCCGACTTCAGATGCTGGCAGCAGCAAGTCCGCTGCTTCTTCAAGTGGCAAGTCAGGTACTACCAGCCCTGCCACTCCAGCCTGAGCTAGTTGTCGTAAGAACGGTTTAATGCCCCGATTGATGATTGGGTTGTAGTAGGTGAAGAAAATGATAGGCGATCGCAGTGTGGGGCTAATACCCTGCACCATTTCTAATATCGCCTCCAATCTCGTTCCCCGTTGCAGAGCACGAGTTGCAGCCGCTTGAATCACTGGTCCATCTGCCAGTGGATCTGAGTAGGGAACACCTAGCTCGATTAAATCTGCCCCACTACTGTTTAAAACTCGTAACGCCTCTGCTGTTGTCTCCAAATCTGGATCTCCAGCAGTAATAAATGGAATGAGGGCGCACTGGGAGCGAGCATGTAAAGCCTCAAAGCATTGGGAAATTGCGCTCATCCTGACGCCCTATACCTCCTCTTGTTTGTTCTTGTTCAATCTCCGCTTGCAGCTTCGCTAGTTCTTCGGGGGTAAGTGATTCCAGGCGTTTCTGGAGGAAGGCTTCTTCATAATCTTGCCGCTGCTGGTGATAGGTCATTTTGTGTCCCACAACTCGAAAGATATACGTCACCAGCCAACCAATCAGTCCGCCAACCAGAAATACTTGGCTCCAGACACCTGCTGCCAAGTTATCTAGACCAGCTACCTGCAAGAGCGTATACGCCAATCCAGCAGCAGCAAAAATGCCTAAAGCAATTCCAATGGCATCAATCCGTCGCATCAGTGCTACAACCTAGTAATTCTTTAAGCCTGAACCTGTCGCCGTCGCGGTCGAAAATTCACGAACGGACTCAGCAGCAACAGTCCTGGAAAGAAAAAGAATACTAAGAAATACATAAAGCCTCGCTCAAAAGAGCTGGCGTTGTACCATCGCAGTTTCAGGTAGAGCAACACCGTGAAGGGGACTACTAAGAGGTAAGCCCCAGCCAGAATCAGATACAGTATCGCTACAAACATAAAGAAATATATTGTGCTTCGTCATCATTGTACCGTTTGTGGGCAGAAGACAGAAGGGGAACACAACCAATTGTGTTCACATGCTTGTATGTGAAGTTAAGAGTTCTGAAAAGTTGCACAGAACACCCATTTAATGCTCAAATAGATAGGTTACTGTAGCAACGCAAGCTAGAAGCACCATCTGGGGGCATGGCGGAATGGCAGACGCTGCGGACTTAGAAAACTGAGCCTTAACGGGGAAACCTGTTAAGTGACTGCTCTCAAATTCAGGGAAACCTAAATCTGGCAACAGACATGGCAATCCTGAGCCAAGCCGAAATCATTGATTCGGAAGGTGCAGAGGCCCGACGGGAGCTACCCTAACGTTAAGCCGAGGGTAAAGGGAGGGTCCAATTCTCAAAGCCTCGAAGTTCCACTAAGAGGCAGTAGCTAAAGTTACGGGAGAATGAAAATCCGTTGACCTTAAAAGTCGTGAGGGTTCAAGTCCCTCTGCCCCCACTCAAAAATCCTTCGCTTCCTCTCCGCGCAGTGTCATTTAAAGTTTGGTTTTGCTGCCACGGCAAGGTTATGCCTGAAAACGCTAACGGCAAAACTATGCCTGAAAAAATAATGAACTACCCCAACCTGCTAGCGCTCTTGTCGGGGTTTCTACATCCCCGACAGCAGATTGAGATTTTAAACGCTTCTTCTGTCCCAGTTGCCTCATAGATCCGCAGTGCTTGCGCTATGCGCGTCTTTGAGGTAGAGCTAGAAACATCGGCGTTTGCGAGGACAGTTCCTGACCCCGGTAGAATGCCTTTAGCCCACAGAACCATCACCTCAGCAGCAGCTAAATCTCTGTCTTGGACATAGCCGCATTTCTAACAGGAATGAACCCTTCGCTGCGTTCTTTTGAGGAGCGACTTGAGCATTTGGGACAAGTTTGAGATGGAGACGGCAGCAGCCGTGTTTGTTCCAAAATCAATACCAATAGAGGAGGTCAGTTGCGTGCGGAGGTTCCCTCCGTTGAGCAAACTGACCGTCCCAGTACCTAGCTCTCTAGATACTGGCTCTACATTTATTGTAATTGAGGCATACCACTTGCCATGACGATACACGATTGTACAGGTGGTTGGTGTTCCCCAGACTTTGACTTTTCCCCTCATCTGAACTTGTCCCAGATTAGAGATTTCCAAATATACGACAGAATAAGTATCTCAACAATCGCATCGAGATAGACCAGCCACAATACCCCTATAAATCCTGGAACTGTTCTGTTGTCATTGCATAAGGGACTCTCCTTGATAAAACTAGTCTATGATTCCGTGACTGAACTAGTTGATAAATCTTTCCCATCTCCTGGGAAAGCTCTGTCGAGCCAACATTGAGGTGTGTGGAAATAGACGGGATGTTAGTGAAGTTGTCTTAAGCGCTGCAGTTCTGCCGCATCAGCCCAGACGATCCACTGGCGGAGTCCTTGCGGTTGCTGGCGAGCCCGTAGCCAACCACGCTTCACCCAGTCGTAGAGAGTCATCTCTGACATTCCAATTAAGCGCTACGTCCAACAACAACATGCTCCTGAGTAGCAGAGTCCCTGTCCGCGATTCCCCTCCTAGCATAAACGAGCGCAGCGATGTTTTGGTGGGAGGGGAATCGCGGTTGATAGATGGGTTGCTCTATTGTAGAAACCTCGCCCCCCCTCTCCTTGCCCATCTTCTTTATTTTTTTTTAGACCATCCAGACCATTTTTTTTACAAGCCGGACACTGGCACTGCTCTAATGTCTCCAGTTCTTCGAGGAAGTGGAAGAGGCGGTGCGAGAGGCGATAGAGTTTCACCTAGATGGAATGCAAGAGGAAGGCTTACCAATTCCAGAACCAACGTCTACTAGTAAGATGTTGGAGTTAAGTAGATCAGCATGAAGCATTTGCTGTTGGATCAAGCCCTGATTTTAGGCATAAAATAGGCAAAATTTAAACAGCTATTTGTGAAAGCTTTATGTCGCAATACTTTTTTAACTCAACTATCCTCATCTCTTCAAGGCATTTCCTGCTTGAGTCAGTAGACTTGCTAATTGCCGAATTTTGGCAGTAACGTCCTCTGAAGTTTCAATTGCCAATTCTTCGGCAGTATCTTCACCCAAATCGAGCAAAAGATTCGCGATCGCGTCCGCACTTTTTTGTTTCTGAAGTGCCTGCTTTAGCTCACCCAAATCATCTGCAATAGCTAATCCCTGAAGCTGCTGTTGCCAGCTTTCAATAACAGCAATCGCTTGCTCAACCGGAATTGTTGTAATTCCCTGTTGTAGCGCCGCGATTGTCGTATCAATAGCCGCAGTTTGACCCAAGTCTGCCATGATGAAATTCCTGTGTTAAACAACCTTCGACGTTGCAAAATCGGCTGCTAATCATGTGAAAGCAGTCAGCCAGCACAAAGCTCTCAACCCAGCCACTATGACTTGAGGGAATTACCGACTTCAATCAAAAGATTACCAAGCTGTTTAATTTTGGCTTCATACTCATCTACGCTGCGGCTAGCTGATTCACCAGTCGTATCTTCACCCACTTCGGTGAAAATTTCTGCAATCACTTGCTTGTCGCCGCTGTTGATTGCCCGCTTAAGCTGTGCCAAATCTTCACCAAGGTCATGTCCCTGAAAATGCTCTTCCCAGTTTTCAATGATCGCGAGCGCATCACTGGCAGAAACAGTCGTGAGGTCTTGCTGCAAGGTAGCGATTGTTAAATCGAGGTCGGCACCCAAGTCTGGCATGAGAATTTCCTATGCGGAACGAAACGCCTTATATCGTGTCCAACTTTAACGCTTTAAATCGTCTGTCTTTGGAGAGATAAGATGCTAGCAATTTAGCACTTCTAGCTCAATGCACCAACCAGTAAAGGACTCAAGCAATTAATCTTCGCTTGATCCAGATGTCTTCCCTAGCGTGCAAGTAGTGAGGTTCTGGCACGATAGCAATTGCCCGTTCATATGATTCTAAGGCATTACCATATGCTCCCATCTCAGCCAACAACAACCCGCGATTAAACCAGGCTTGGTGGTACTGCGGTTGGATAAAGATTGCTTGCTCGTAGGATGCTAGAGCCTCGGCGAATCGCTTCAAACCAGACAGGGCATTGCCACGATAATTCCAAGCTGTACTATGTTTACGGTCAATAGCAATAGCTTGGTCAAAGACTGAAAGAGCCTCTGTGTAATGTTCTTGCTGACATAACTCACAGCCTTGTCTTTCCCAAAACTCCCGGTTATCTTGATTTTGGTCAACATTATTAGCCATAGCGGAGTCAATCCATAATTTTCAGTTTACACTACAGTAATAGCACTTTTTTTCAGGAGTTTACCGCTGCTGCGGCGTCACAAACTCAACGGTCGTCTGCTTTTTTACAAAACTTTTCTCAAGATATTTCTTATTTCTCTTAAGCGGTTCTTTATACAAGTCAAATGAAAGTAGCAATTACTGGAGCCACAGGATTTGTTGGTAGCTTGTTGGTGAAGCGGCTACAAGCCGAAGGTCATCAGGTACTAGTTTTAACCCGCAATTTGGCTAGAGGTCAGAAAGTCTTTCCTCCTTCTGCCTTTCCCAATCTGGAAATTGTGGCTTATACCCCTACAGAATCTGGTTCTTGGCAGCAAGCAATCGCAGGTTGTGATGGCGTAGTCAACTTAGCTGGAGCATCCATTTCTGAAGGGCGCTGGACGCCACAGCGCAAGCAGGAAATTCTCAATAGCCGCCAAGTCAGTACACAGAAGCTGGTGGAAGCAATTGCTCAGGCTAACCCTAAACCCAGTGTTTTAGTAAATGCCTCAGCCATTGGTTACTATGGCACGAGCGAAACCGCTACATTTGATGAAAATAGTCCACCTGGGGACGATTTCTTAGCCCAAGTTTGTCAGGCTTGGGAAGCAGAAGCCAAAAAGGTAACGGCTACTGGCACTCGACTGGTCATTCTACGATTTGGGATCGTTTTAGGTCAGGGGGGTGCGATCGCCAAAATGGTAACTCCTTTTAAACTCTTTGCTGGTGGTCCCATTGGCAGCGGTCTTCAGTGGTTTTCTTGGATTTACCAAGATGACTTAGTAGACCTGATCGTGCAAGCATTGACAAGAGCTGATATTGCAGGTGTATTTAATGCAACTGCTCCTCATCCGGTACGAATGACAGAACTTTGCCAAACCATGGGGCAAGTCCTGAAGCGACCTTCGTGGTTGCCAGTCCCTGGCTTTGCCTTAGAAACCCTCTTGGGGGATGGAGCAATGGTGGTACTAGAGGGTCAGCAGGTTTTACCCAAAAGCACCCAAGCTCTAGGTTTTCAATATCAGTATCCCAAGCTAAAACAGGCGCTAGAAGCAATTTTGTGAAAGGGGTCAATCAACATTGTTAAAGCGCTTAGCCATCCAACCACTTACCCCACTCACTATTGTTCCAGCCATGAGAATACCAATGGCTGGGGTGAAAACTGGTTGCCATAGCTTGTACCAAATATCTAAACCCAGTGGCACGCCTGCTGCATGACCTCCAACAGCAATCACCAGCCAAAAAAAGCTAAATAAAACCAGGAAGAAGTCTGCTACTAAAGCGAGATTTAGCCATTTTGAGAATCTATCTTTCATTGCTTTCTACTTTCTCTACTCAAACAGCCATTTTCTCACCCGCTCTAGATTTTTCCACTCGGGTTTTCTACTTAAGCCGTCAGCGATACTTTGTTTAATTTCATCCCGCATTTCTGAATCGACGATCATCAACTGCATGGCTGAATCGATATGTTGTCGCACACCAGCTTGACCAGTTTCTAGCATCGCAATGGCTAGGTTAACTCTTGCCTGAGCATCTTGAGGATTTAGCTTCACCGCTTTTTGTGCTGCTTTGTAAGCCTGGCTGGATTTATTTTCTAACAAGTACAGCCAAGCTAAACAAGTCCAGGCAGCAGCACTTTTAGGAGCACGGTCGCACAGTTCTTTAAAAACCGGAATTAGGGCATTCGGCTCTTCCCTGGCCTGATAGCGTTCTAGACCTGCCTGAAACAGGGCTTCCACCGTCTCGGACATATATACCTTTTACCTGCAAACGTCAAACTCCGAATGACTTGCCGCAGCCGCAGGTTTGGGAAGCATTAGGATTGCTGAACTGAAAGCCGCCGCCAATCATTGCATCGCTGTAGTCTAACATGAGACCATAGAGATACAAGAGACTTTTGCGATCGCAGACAATTTTGAAACCATCATAGTCAAACACTTCGTCAACCTCTGCTCGGATCTGGCTGGGGTCTGTAAAATCCATCATATAAGACATGCCAGAGCAGCCTCCCTGGCGTACCCCTACCCGTAGACAGAGGTCTTTTCCTTGTTTATCGCGTAAGGATCTAACTTGCCGCAGAGCTGCTTCACTCATTTGGATGCCTCGTTGTTGAGACTGGGTTGCTGTTGTCATAGTATTACAGAACTCCTTGTGTCGCTTTAACTACACAGTTTTTGCAGCTTACTTGTTTATTTTAGCGAGATATCAGCAGGACTTTAGGAATTGCAAATAATCCTTCAAAACCAACCTAAAGGTCTCTATTCTAGTATGGATATGGAGTGGAATCCATTTGCATCATCTCTTTGCTTGGTTGGTCTATGACAACGTCTCTGAATCGCTCTACCCGTCGCCGATTGAAGCAGTTAAATCAGATTCCTTGTGTGTGGGAAGGTGATCGCCGTCCATTGTCAGCCCCAACCTTGGATTCAGACTCAAAGGCTAACGGCGAATGTATTCTTTGGGTGGATGGCTCTCAAGGAGTTGTCCGGGCTATGGACATGGTAGCTTCAGAAACTGGTCCAGAAGCAGTCGTGCGCACTTTGTTGCGAGCAATGGAACATCCTCATGGACCCGCTCGACCCGCGCGACCTCAGAAAATCGTAGTTCGAGACAGAGAACTCCAGTTCTTCTTACGTGGGGTACTCCAAGAGCTAGAAATTGCCATTGACTATGTTCCAGATTTGCCGTTGATTGACGAGCTAGTGCGGGGATTCCAAGAAGTGTTTGATACTCACACCCCCGACTTACCCCCTCAGTACGCTGAACAGCTTAGACAAAAGGCGTTTGAGCTTTGGCAAGCAGCTCCTTGGGAATTCCTCGAAGAGCATCAGATTTTGGCAATTGAGCTGAACCAGTGGGATATCGGGACGCTCTATGCTTCAGTCATGGGAATGTTAGGTATGGAGTATGGAATTTTACTCTATCGCTCAGAAGAATCACTAAAACGGTTTCGAGCAAAGGTGTTAACGGACGAAGAGTCTCCAGAGCAGCTAGAAGAAGCTTTCCTCAAGCAGGATTGTCTGTTTTTAACTTTTGAGCGGACTGACGAAGCAGAGGAAGCAGATGAGGACGAGGAAGAAGTCATTGATTTGGTAGAGCTGCCGTTATCGGAAATCCAGCCGTCTTTTGGTAATATTCATCCGTTAGAAGGGCTGCGGTCTGTACTTTACGAGGAAGAGGCAAGCGCTTTCTTAATTGCGCTAGAAGCTCTCAATCGCTTTATCCGGGCGCAACACCGCCAACTTAGTGGGGAAACCTTTCCCGCGTTAAGTCGTCGCTATCGCATCCCTCTCCCTCAATCTGAGGCAAAGCAGTCACCAATTTCCGTTACTGTTACGACAATGCCAGAGTTGGCAGCAGAACTGGAAGAGTTAGCTGGTTTTGATAACGACGAGGACGATGAGGACTTGAATGGTATGGGGTCATCCTGCTCATTGCGGGATGACTTGATCCCAGAAGACTCTTTCCTTAGTCTTGGTGTGTTGTCTTGGGATATGGTGGAGTCTCTCCGCTCAGGTGTGGAATGCTACCAATCACGGGAACTGACAAAAGCGGGAGATGGTTTACCTGTGATTTTGGTGCAAACGTCCCGTCCTAAGGCTAAAACAGTGATTCAAAAACTTCAAGAAGCAGGAGGACTCAAAGGAGTTTGCTTCAATCCAGGTGCCGATCCCTTTGGGGGCGATCGCTATGACTTGGGAATCCTACAAGCCGAAAATGGCGATATGTTCCTGTTTGGCGAGTTTTTAGATGATGACCGGATTCATGTCGTGGCTCGGAAGAAGTGGGACGATCGGTGTAAACACACCCAGGGCTACTGTGGCTTGATTATTGCTCGGGGACTGATGGGCTCCTCTCGTGGACAGCCGCAGTTACGTGACATGATGGCTCTGTTTGAGACGCGATCACTCTCTCCGAAAGATTTAGGAATTGGGCTCCTCCAACTGATGCCGCAGCTGGAATGATGTAACAATATGTGAGGTAAACGAGAAGGAAACACCGGATGCGTGCTGCAATCGTC
>JAFAVL010000828.1 GCA_019242465.1 Chroococcidiopsidaceae cyanobacterium CP_BM_RX_35
TAATAAATAGATCCCCGTGTTCAAAGCTAGTCCTGCCGTAAGGAGCAGAGACATGAGAAAACTACAGTAGGTCGAGAGTCAACTGAGTTCAACCTGTAAATTTTTTAGCGATTAGGCAGACCGAACGAGGAACCAAAATTGCTGCCGTTCTCTCTTCCTCCCAAATCCCACTTCTATCCTGGCTTTCATCCCTAACTTGCTCTTGCCTTGTGGGGTACATCTCCTGTAGTTTACCGGATTATCACCGGAGGTATTGTCAACTTAATTCAGCCTTGACAAAACAAAAAACTCTACCCCTCAATCAAGACGATCACCCCGATCATGCAGCTGTCTTGATATCAGTCAACTCCCGCCAAGTAGCAAATCTTTGGCACATTTCTTGGCGATATTCAGTTGCAGTTAGTCGATGTTGTTGAGGATGGAAATGTTGTCGGATGAACTCAAAGGAAGAGAGAAACCGCTGCGCCTGACCTGGTGACTTGAACTTGCGCATTCGCTTCTCCCGCAGTCGGGTTGGCTGATGTGAGTTTGCCGCTCGATTATTTAATCCCTTGTGCTGTCGATGCTCCACCCCTGGCAGAATCTCTCTCTTCGCTGCCCCGTAACTCTTGAGTTTATCCGTCACAATCACTCGTGGCGCAAAGCTCTGTTTCTTCAACAGTTTCCGAAAAAACTTTTTCGCGGCTTTCGTGTTGCGGCGGCTCTGCATCAGGATGTCCAGTACATTGCCCTCAGAGTCCACTGCCCTCCAGAGATAGGGGTGAAATGAGCAATGGAACAGAAAGTAGTGTTAAGCTTTAAACCCTGCTGCATCAAGCTTCTAGCAATTTGAGAATAATCACCTTAAACTTTTATGCGGGTCAGAGACCCATTCGTGTAATTTGGGATCACGACTGGACTGAAAGGTTTTCTAGGAGGGAGCTTCAGGTTGCAGTATTTTTGTTCTACTCTTGGTATGATCAGGCTATCGTAATCTAACGGCTTGGGACGACGGTTGAGGTCAAGGTCATAGATGCCAAAGCGGTTGACGTGCTTCCGTCCAGTAAGGACTGAGGGTGGGCTATGCCTTTTCAAGGGGATTATGCAAAGACCCCCAGTGTTGTAAACGAAATGAGTATAGAACAAAACAAAAAAAGGATGTTAGGAATATTCCCGTTCATCCGATAAGTAGGTGGGTCAAATTAAATACAAGATGGCTTCGCCCGAAACCCTAGCACCGTCTGAAAACTGTCTTCAGCCTAATTCGCCTACCTACTTACAAACCGTTCTTATAACCTTTGGCAGACGAAGTTCAGCGCTAGTATCTTAGGCTTAAGACAAGCTCAACCAAACAAAGGAAATCCAAGCATAGCCTTTTAGATGTGGGGAGATTTTGGGTGAGTAAGGTTAAACGGTAAATAAATCATGAGAAATTGATTCAGTTGATTCGGATGGGATGTGCCCATGACGATCCACCGTTTTTACAGATGGCAGACGAAGGGGCAAATCCTGAAATTGAAGCATTGCGAACTGTTTGATCAACAGATTCAGCCCACTCACAAATGAGGACATTGAGATGGCTCAACCTATCAAAGTCGAAAAAACGGTAACCATTGAAAAATCCGCAGAAGACCTTTACCGCTTCTGGCACACCTTAGAAAACTTACCACGCTTTACTAGGCATCTTAAAAGTGTGAAGGTCTATGACGATGGGTGATCGCACTGGGTTACTAGCGCACCGATGGGCAACAGCGTTGAATGGGATGCCAGAATCACTGAAGATCGACCAAATGAAATGATTGCCTGGACTTCAGTGGAAGGGGCAGACATTGCGAACTCTGGTTCGGTTCACTTTCAACCTGCTCCTGGCGATCGGGGGACTGAGGTAAAAGTCATCACAACCTATGATGCGCCTGCTGGAGTAGTTGGAGATGCGATTGCCAAGCTGTTTGGTGAAAACCCAAAACAGCAAATTGGAGACGATCTTGCCCGCTTCAAAATGCTGATGGAGACAGGTGAAATTGCCACTAATGAAGGTCAGACATCAGGACAACGAAGCTAGGCAGGGTTCAATAAAACAAAAGACCTTGAGTGATGCAGTCACAGCCTGAAACTCTGCATTAAATCATATTTCAATCAGCGTAATGGTTTACCGCTAACTCCATTCTCAATTCACAAAACAAACTCTGAGAAAGAGGAAAGAATAATGAAAGCTGTTTGTTGGCAAGATACTAAAAAGGTAGGAGTCGAAACTGTACCTGATCCCCAAATCCTGAATCCACGGGATGCCATCGTTAAGATCACCACAACTGCTATTTGTGGTTCTGACTTGCACCTGTATGACGGATTCATTCCCACCATGGAACAGGGCGACATCCTCGGTCATGAATTTATGGGAGAAGTCGTTGAATTAGGCAGTGATGTCAATAATATCAAGATTGGCGCTCGCGTCATTGTTCCATTCCCGATCGCGTGTGGAAACTGTTTCTTTTGCAAACAAAAGCTTACCTCACTGTGCGATAACTCCAACCCCAATGCCTGGATGGCGGAAGCCATCATGGGCTATTCTCCTTCAGGGCTGTTTGGCTACTCCCACATGTTGGGAGGTTATGCTGGCGGTCAAGCAGAATATGCTCGCGTCCCCTTTGCTGACACTAACTTGTTTAAGCTCCCGGAGGGGTTGGCCGACGAACAAGTCGTATTTCTCACCGATATCTTCCCGACAGGATATATGGCGGCGGAGAACTGCGATATCAAACCCGGTCATGTTGTTGCTATTTGGGGCTGTGGACCTGTTGCCCAATTCGCCATTCGTAGTGCATTTTTACTAGGTGCTGAACGGGTCATCGCGATTGACTGTGTTTCTGAACGTCTCCAGATGGCGAAAGACGGTGGAGCAGAAGTGCTCAATTTTGAAGAGATTGATGTTGGGGAAGCTCTCAAAGAGATGACAGGTGGAAGGGGTCCAGATGCTGTGATGGATGCCGTAGGAATGGAATCGCACGGCATGGGACTTGAGGGATTGTATGACAAAGCGAAACAAGCAGTGCGCTTAGAAACAGATCGCCCCCATGCTTTACGGCAAGCGATCGTCGCCTGTCGTAAAGGAGGCACAGTGTCTGTTCCTGGCGTATTTGGTGGGTTTGTAGACAAAATGCCGATGGGTGCTTTTATGAACAAAGCTTTGACCATGAAAACGGGACAAACCCACGTTCATAGGTATTTGAATACGTTACTGGCTCACATCCAAAACGGCGATATCGACCCTTCATTCGTGATTACCCATCGTCTACCGCTAGAGCAAGCCCCGCATGGTTACGAGATCTTTAAGCACAAAAAGGATAACTGCATCAAGGTCGTACTCAAGCCAGGCCAGAGTGCCTGAAATCCCAGTGAGGCAACCTTAGAATTGCTGATGATTCAGCCAGTCCAGAGTCATTGGTAGTTCAATCGCTCCTATCTGAGCAAGTTGGAGGATTGCTGGACTGCCTACCAGAAAGTGATCGCGCAGATACGTATAGCCTGCGAGCAATGGTGCATAGATCACCAGCACAGCGATGAAAACGATGACGGTTTGCCAGAAGCGTGGCTCATCCTGGGCTGAGAGGGCTGAAATCAGTACCCCTCGCTTGTTGTTGAGTACGACACTTAATCCCGTATACGCTAGCAGACACAGCACGACTCCCAGCAGTAATCCTCTAGCTTGCCATTTCTCATCCCCTGACCAATAGGACTTAGCGATCGTCCAAAATTGCTGGAGTACATTGAAGTTCAATCGCTCCATTTGCTTTAAGTTTGCTAGAGATAAAGAGCTGGGGAAGTTGGAGAAGTGATTTGTATCGGAGTTCTCAGATGGCGGTACGCATAACCGGGAATCGCTATGCAACTCTAAAATGTGTTCTCAGGCACACAATCGCGCTTTGGCCTCTCTATGATTGCAGGAAATTGAAGGGTTTTGGAACAGCAAGCTCACACAATCTAGCTGGCGGCAAGGGAGAAGCAAGCCAGGGTAAACCAGCGTGGAGCAGACGGAATCGAGATTCAAACAGCCGACGTTTAGAGGAGACATAGAAAAATGGTTAGTCAGTTGCAGAAGTTACCCACCGATGAGTCGTTAGGCACATTGGAGACAGTTGCTCACTTTGACGGCGCAATGCTAACCGGTGTGACAGTGTCACATCAGGGGCGCATCTTCGTCAATTTTCCGAAGTGGGGTGATGAGGTCGCATTCACAGTGGCGGAAATTCGGGAAGGTCGTCCTGTGGCTTACCCTGACGAGGCAATCAATCGTACAGACCCAAATGATCTCGCTGGGACGCTGGTTTCTGTGCAAAGTGTGGTTGTCGATCCGGCCGATCGCCTATGGATTCTCGACACGGGCAGTCCGATGTTCCAGCCGACGCAGTATGGTGGACCGAAGCTCGTCTGTGTGGATTTGACGAGCGATCGCGTTATCAAAACAATCCTCTTTCCCCAAGATGTTGCCCTGCCTACCACTTACCTGAACGATGTCCGCTTCGACCTGCGGCGCGGTACCGAAGGCATGGCATTTATTACGGATTCGTCTGACCAAGGGGCAAACGGAATTATTGTAGTAGATTTGGCATCAGGCGAGAGCTGGCGCAAGCTGCACGATCATCCATCTACAAAGGCTGAGGCGCTATCAAGTTTCCGCCCAATCGTCGAGGGTCGTCCATTGTTGGAACGTCAGCCAGATGGAAAGACCAAGCCTGTCCAAATGGGGTCAGACGGGATTGCCATTAGTGCAGACGGGTCACGCCTGTACTACTGCCCGCTTGCTAGCCGACGGCTCTACAGCGTTGCCATTGATGCACTCGTGGAGCGCTCAATTGACGATAGCGCTGTTGCTGCAACCGTAATTGATGAGGGAGACAAGGGCGGTGGTGCAGATGGACTCGAAACAGACGCGGCAGGGTATATTTACTCGACGAACTACGAGCATAATGCGATTCTGCGTCGCCGTTCTGGTGGGGAGTGGGAAACGGTAGTACACGACCCCCGCCTTCTGTGGCCCGATACGATGTCCGTTGCGGCAGATGGATACCTCTACGTCACAGCAAATCAGTTGCATCGTCAGGCGAAATACCAAAAGGGAAAAGACTTGCGCCAAAAGCCGTACACGCTCTTTCGCGTTCGCATCGACGCTCAACCTGTTCTACTGCGGTGAGGCTCGAAAACGCAAGGGTTGCACAACAAGCACAAGAGGCAATGGACATGAACCAATCGCTCAACTGGTTGCGGGTTTTCACAAAAAGTGCTCCTCAATATTGACCAACAAAATTCAATGGAGCATTCAGCGAGGCAACAAGCTCCGTTTTGAGCTGATTCTTTGAGCTTTT
>JAFAVL010000132.1 GCA_019242465.1 Chroococcidiopsidaceae cyanobacterium CP_BM_RX_35
GAAAGCTACACTTCGCGAGAGTCAAGAACAGAGTCAGCGTTCTTCTTGCCCCCCTTGCCCCCTGCCTCCCTACTACTTAGGACAGGAGGCTTTAATAGTAGATCTTACCCCCTCCCCACTTTTCGCCTATAATTTTCGGCTGTAGGAGAATATGACCAGCGATCGCTTCTAGGTCATCTTCTGTCAAATTTCTCATTGCCGCGTAAATATCCGCGCTCTTGATGCTAGGGTGTAACTCGGCAATTTCCTCTTCCCCATCGTAAGTGGTGGGATTTTTCATATAGTCCACCAACCCTTCTAGGTTATTACGCGGTGGTGTCGCTAGAGCGAGGGCTTCTGGATCGAGTCCAATGTTCTGATTTGTCTTTGTAATCCCTCCAGCATGGCACTGAGCACAAGCGTAGTTAAATAAGCGCTTGCCTTGTTTGACTTGCTTGAGGCTAAGAACAGCGGTTTCACCTTTGTCGTTTAATGGTACTGTGCGAACGTCTTCGCTCAGTTCTACTGCCATTGCGCTACTGACAAGGAGTTGAACCGAGAACAATATTGTCACCACAGCAAGCCCGATCAATCTTCTTAACATGGTTCCCCTTAAAAATTTTGGACGCTCAATACAGTTATTTAGTGCTAGCTCAATCTCCATAAGGACAAGTCTCTGTCACCTTGCATTAGGAACCATTGGTGCCTAAGCGATGTCTTTGAGACAAAATTCGGGAAATAATTGCCTTAGCATCCTCTAAAGCCAGACGGGTTTTATCAGTTTTATAGGCAATTCCTAGCTGATCGCACAGATTTAGCACCTCCTCGACTGAGAGGTTGTAGTCCTCAGCTATTTCTGCGATATACAGGTCGGCAAAACCCATAATGATTTGGTAGATGGAGATTGAACCGAATCGAATGTCAACTACCTCCACAGATGTAGAGGGCTAACCTATGCCAATTTTACAGGGAAGCGGTACAAGGGGAACCAATATTCTTAACCTCTTGCAACCATAAGAGCGGCTTCCAGTACGGATTTTGCTAAACAATGGAGGCTGAATTGAAGCCTCACGCTTTGCACTTTACAACTCAGCTTTGGTTGGCATCATTGCCTCTACTGCTACCTGCCTGCTTTACAATTCAGCTTTGGTTGGCATCATTGCCTCTACTGCTACCTGTCTTTGTGCTAGCAGGGGCTGATGTAAGCGAATTAACTGAGCTAGGGTTTTCTTCAATTGAGTGCGAGGGACAATGGCATCTACGAAGCCGTGATTCAGCAAGTCTTCAGCAGTCTGGAACTCGTCAGGCAGTTTGGCTCGCAGGGTTTGCTCAATAACTCGGCGACCAGCGAAAGCAATTGTTGCTCTTGGCTCTGCCAGAATAATATTGCCTAACATAGCGAAGCTGGCAGTGACGCCACCTGTTGTGGGGTCAGTCAGAACCGGGATATAAAGCAGTTTGGCTGCTTGATGACGCTCTAGAGCTGCTGAGATTTTTGCCATCTGCATCAGGCTTAGCATCCCTTCTTGCATCCTAGCGCCGCCAGAGGCACAGACGATAGTGACTGGGTAGCGCTTCTGTGTCGCTCGCTCTATCAACCGGGTAAGTTTCTCTCCTACCACCGAGCCCATGCTACCGCCCATAAACCGGAAGTCCATCACACCAAGAGCTATCGACAAACTATCAAGCTGACCGAAACCAGTTTGGACAGCATCCACTAACCCAGTTTTGTTTTGGGTTTCTGTTAGGCGCTCACTGTAAGCTTTGCGATCACGAAATTGTAGCGGATCGACCGGACGCAACTGCTCATCAAGCGGTACCCATGTATCAGGATCAATCAGTTGGTGGATGCGCTCATTACTATACACCCGCTCGTGATGTCCGCACTCCAAGCAGACCATCTGATTTGCCTGGAGGTCTTTGGTATATGCTAAAACCCCACAAGCTGCGCACTTATGCCATAGTCCATCAGCAATTTCGCGCTCTTGGCGCTCTCGACTGATGGGACCAGATTTCCGTCGGTTTGCGAACCAATCAAACAGAGACATTAATCCGCGAGAGTCTTCGTTATTGTTAATCATGTTTATTTTAAAATAGCCTCTAATTGCTGAAATTGCTAGTTACCCTGAGCTAGTTGGGAAGAACAACCGGAGATAGGTAGACAATATCTCCTCGCCTGCAAACAAACTCGCAATTGCTCCCAAAGCTAGGAACGGACCAAAGGGCATCTGTTGCCGCCCTGAGAGCAAACCCAGAGCGATCGCGCCTCCACCTACAAAAGCGCCTACCGCACAGGCAAGGAATCCAGCCAGCAGCATCGACTTCCAGCCCAACCATGCTCCCATCATGGCAGCAAGTTTAGCGTCACCTCCGCCCATTGCTGCCTGCCCAAAGACAATTGAACCAACCACAGCTACCAAGTCCAACAGCCATAAACCCAGGACTGCGCCAACAATCCCGAACATAAATTGATGGATAGCACCCACCCAGCTACTCTGTGAGAGAAAACCAGCAATCACCTCAAACCCTAGCCCAATCACTAAGCCTGACTGAGTTATTGGATTTGGGAGAGTCATAGTATCTAGATCAATCAGCGCCAGTGCTAATAGCCAACTGCAAAACGTCCAATAGCCAAGCGTTTGCACTGATATGCCAAACTGCCAAAACACCAGTAAAAACAGCAATCCACATGCCGCTTCCACTACTGGATAGCGCCAGGAAATTTTACCTTTGCAGTGACGGCAGCGTCCTTGTAGCCACAGCCAACCTATAACTGGCACATTGTCACGTAACCCAAGCTGGTGTAGGCAGTGGGGGCAGCGAGAAGGGGGCCACAGCAGCGATAATCTGGCTGGCAATCGGTAAGCCACTACGTTGATAAAACTGCCAATCGACCCTCCCAAGGCAAAGACAATAACAGCAGCTAGACCAGCAGTCAGGATATTCATAGAAATTTTAGATTAGCATTCCCGCCTCAATCTGATTCAGTGTTATGAAGCATTCTTGGGGTAAGAGGACTGGCTTACTACAGAAGGTCAGCAAGCCTCGGTGCGTCAACTGATTAACGATCACACCAGTTGTGCGCTGCACTAGATTCGGATTCACTTCACAATAGGTGTGATAGATTTGTCGGGCGACTCTTAGTACTGTAGGATCGACCAAGGCAGGAAAATCTGTCTGATGAATACGCTCATTTTGTCTAGCTTGCGTAACGTATACCACGAACCGACCCCTTTTTCAGCTCAAATATAATTTATTATCGAGCCGATTTCGAGGTTTTTGTCCACTTTGTAATTAAAGATTAAGCTAATTGGGAGAGAGTTCGAATCAAGACATCACCCATAGCGCGGCAGCCCAACTGATTCATCCCAGAGGACATAATGTCGCCAGTGCGATTGCCCTTGTCCAAAATCTGCAACACCGCTTGCTCAATCAGCTCTGCCCCCTTTGGCTGATTTAGACCGTAACGCAGCATCATCGCCGCACTCAAAACCTGCGCCAAGGGATTAGCCTTATCTTGTCCAGCAATATCGGGGGCAGAACCATGAACGGGTTCAAACACTCCTGTGGCTCCGGGAACCCCTAAACTGGCAGAGGGTAACATGCCAATACTGCCAGTGAGCATGGCAGCAGCATCAGAGAGAATATCACCAAACAGATTACCCGTCACAATAGTGTCAAATTGTTTAGGCGCACGTACCAGTTGCATGGCGGCGTTATCTACATACAGATGCGAAAGCTCCACATCTGGATACTCTGGTGCTAGTTTGTTGAGGCGATCTCGCCACAGTTGAGACACTTCCAGCACATTAGCCTTATCTACTGAGCAGAGTTTCCCTTGGCGTTTGCGTGCTGTTTCAAACCCTACGCGTCCAATTCGGTCAATTTCTGCTTCCGTGTAAGCCATCGTATTGACCCCCCGCTTCTCACCAGTCTCTGTAACAAAAATACCTTTGGGTTGTCCAAAGTAAACGCCGCCTGTGAGTTCACGCACGACCATAATGTCAACACCCTCCACCACCTCTCGTTTGAGCGGCGAAGCATCAATCAGTTGGGGCAAAATCTTGGCTGGGCGCAGGTTGGCAAATAGACCTAATCCTGCCCGCAGTCCCAGTAAGCCTTGCTCTGGACGCTGATGGGATGGCAAAGTATCCCATTTAGTACCACCAATCGCTGTTAGTAGAACAGCATCACTACTGCGACATATCTCCAGTGTGGCAGCTGGCAGAGGTTCACCCGTGGCGTCAATCGCTGCCCCTCCAATTGGGGCTGACTGGAATTCAAAACCTAAGTCTAGCTGCTCACCCACCAGCTTCAGCACGTCTACCGCCACTGCCATAATCTCTGGACCAATCCCATCACCAGGTAAAAGCGTAATGCGGTATTGCTGTGCCATAGTTAATTTATTTTGTGAATTGCAAGCCTTCTATTTTACCTTCTGGAATGGTTGAAAGAAAGAGCGAGAAGTTAGCTGCAAGCTTGGCTTTATAAGTCAATGCTTCAAGACAAACAAGAATACAGAAATGCCTAGGACTAGAAAGACTAACCAGAGTGCAGCAGTTAGGCGATTTCGCATCGCTTCCACATCTTGTTGCACAGTGCTAAAGAGCCAATGTCCAAGCTCGTTTCTGAGAGCCACTTGTTGGTTCTCCCACCTACCCTCCAGCTTATCTAACGCCGTCAAAATTGCTTGTTTCTCTTTGATCCATTCCGAGTGAAATACCGTAAGCTTTTCATCCAATGCTTCTAATCCGCTGTTCTTCTCAAACCGTTTCTGCGCTTGAGTTAGAGTATCTAATTTCGCAGAATGCCGATTCAGTCTGTTTCGTAACTCGGTCAAGTCCTGATTCACTGGCTCTAGAGAGTTTGATACCAATGCTGTCAATTCCGACGGAACTCGCTCCAGTATCAGCGCCTTGATAGCAGTCGTCTGTGCAGTATTTTCGGTCAGACCTAATCCAGATTTAGCATATCCCCGATGCACACTTCTAATTGCATCAGACAGTTCAGCACTAGCTACATCCTTTAGTATGTAGCCCTTCGCCCCCGCTTCCAAGGCTTTAGTCAGATGTTCCTCGTCGTCATGGCTGCTTAAAACTAAGACTTTAGTTCCCGCAAAGCGCTGAGTAATAATCTGTGTGGCAGTTAGTCCATCCATCTCTGGCATCTGGATGTCAATAAGTGCGACATCGGGTCGCAGAGCTTCTACCTGCTCGACCGCCGCTCGACCGTTAATAGCATCTCCTACTACATGTAAGTCAGATTCGGACTCTAGCAAAGCCCTTATTCCTTCACGGATGACCCGTTGGTCGTCTACTATTAAAATACTGACCATAATTAGCAATGCTGAGTTCTTAATTTAACATCAAGCTTAGCCCATCCTACTTATGAGTGCCTGTCTTATCAGTTCTGGAATCTGAGACGGGCGGTTAGCTACTGGGACGTTTGCGGCTCTAAAAGCTGCTGTTTTGCTCTCGGCTGTGTGTTCCCTCGCTCCCCGTTCGATGACAACAGTCGCTAGAGTACCTATATGACCCCAATGTTTTTCTATTGGTGCATGACAACCAGCAATATAAGCAATGACTGGCTTGTCAATTGCCTCAGCAATGTACTCGGCAGCAGCTTCTTCGCTCCCACCACCAGGCTCCCCAATTAAGACGATTGCCTCTGTAGCTTCATCCTCATCTAAAATTTGCAGCCATTGGGGAAACGAAGACCCCAAGATCGCGTCATTGCCAATGCTGACACTCATCGACTGCCCCAAGCCGGATCTAGTGAGTTCTACAGCGACTTCGTAGGTGAGGGTGCTGCTGCGGCTCACAATTCCCACTGGCCCAGGAGTATAAAATTCATCCTCTTGAGTGCCTAAAAGAATTTTTCCAGGCACAATGATGCCTAGACTGTTCGGTCCCAATACAAGAGTTTCTGTTGCCTCAGCTGTGCGAAGTAATTGAATCATGTCTAGGGGAGGCATTCCATCTGAAATAATAATAATTTGGCGAATCCCAGCAGTGATCGCCTCCAATGCTGCATCCAGTGCTTGGTAAGGTGGCACAAAAATAATTGTAGTGTCAACTAAACCCACAACTGCTAGGGCTTGCTCCACTAGGTCGAACGCTGCAATGTCATGTATGGTTTGCCCTCCCAAACCAGGAATGACTGCAGCAACTAAACTCGTACCATAGGCTTGCATCTCAACCGCATAGGTAGACAAAGTCGGCGCTTCAAAGCCCTGAAGTAAAACTTTGCTGTCTTTTGATAACTTCATGAATTTTCGAGCCTGGCTGACTGAGCGATGTAGACTGCTTGCTCCACCGCCTCATCTAAACTTTCGATTACGGGCGTAGAGAGATTCGCCAAACGCTCTCTGCCTGAGTCATCTGGCTTCAAACCAGCAAGGCGGATGACTAAGTGGGGAGTGTTGCCCTTTTTGGAGATTAAGGGGAAATGAGCGTGATCGCCTTTGCCACTGCCATCACCAGAGCTACGTTCCACAAAGGTGGTGATCGCCGCCGCCACCTCCGAAGCCAGTGAAGCGCTAACCAAGATGTTGATCAACACAACTTGAATGTTTTTATCTTGGCTCAGAAACTTTAGACCTTTTTCCAAACGAGTGCAAAATTTGGCTGGTGATGCAGCCAAGTCGCCTCCATGGCCCAAATTCAGACAAGTAGCTGACTCAATACCAGTTTGGGCAACGAGATCTAAGGTTGTCATTACGAGACCAAGCCCATTCCCCAAAATTCCCAGCTTCCCCGGATGTTCTATAACTAAAGCTCCATCCCACCACTCTCCATCTGTCTGCCGAGCGCTAGCACCGTTGTTAATTTTTGCTGCCAGTAAAGCAATATCTGGATGGCGAGCGCTCGCAGCATCATTGACCGTCACCCTACCATCCAATGCCATGACTTCACCAGTGGAACTGACACCTAGGGGATTAATTTCCACCAGATCTAAGTCTTTTTGCATAAACAACTGGTACATCTTCTCCACAATGGCGCTAACCGACTGAATCAGAACTCCTTGTAGCCCCATTTTGACTGCCAGTTTTCGAGCATAGAACGGGGAAAAGTCCTGCTCAACTACGATCTGCTGCATTTGCTCCAGTGTCAGTTCTGCGTCAATGCCTCCTTGAGGGGAACCCAGAAGTATTGGTCGGCGAACGGTAGCATCTAAAACCACTGCTAGGTAAATTTCTCGCTCAGCATTGTACTTTGACTCTGCCAAGAGCGCGCTCGGAAACTCTCCTAAGATCGGCAGCTGAAAAATTGTCTGGGCGGCGGCGATCGCGTCTATCGTGTTTTCCACAAACTTAACCCCACCAGCTCGCCCCCGTCCACCTGAGTAGACCTGAGATTTAAGGACAACTGGATAGCGAATCTTCAGATCCTTAAGGTCGCTGGGACGGTCGATTCTTTGAGATGGCAAAACTGGGATGCCCATCTCACGGAACCATTCCTTAGCTTGGTACTCTAGCAAGTCCATGTCATCAGCAAAGCAATTAATTGCAACAATAGCGTTTTCATTCAGTGCAATGCGTATTTTTTCTTACTGCTTGTGAGCTTTTTGCCAATCTTTAGCCACAAGATTGATCCCGTAAAAGCGCTGCCAAAAGATATCCACTACCTTTGTTGGCAAGACTTTAGTCATCATAAACAGCAAGAATCTGCCACCAGTAGCCGCTATATAGCGAGGGCGAGGACGACGGTCACTCAGCGCTCTCACAATCACCTCCGCGACTCGCTCAGCCGTCCAAGCACGACTACTGGTTTGTTTCTCTAGCCCTTTAAGTTTCTCAAAAGCAGCGCGGTAGGGTGTCGTTTCTGGTGTAGCTACGGTTTCTATAACCGCTTGACCTGCAACATCGAAAAATTCTGTGCTGACTGGACCTGGTTCAATCACGCTTACATGAATGTTGAATGGAGCTAGCTCCATCCGGAGGGTATCACTAAGTGCTTCTAGGGCAAATTTAGAGGCGCTATATAAACCGCCAAAGGGGAACGCCATCCTTCCTCCCAAGGAGCTGATATTGACAATTCGTCCACCGCCAGCCTCACGCATCGTCGGCACCAAAGCTCGGATTAAAGCCATTGGACCTAGAAGATTGATCTGGAACTGTCTTTGGACGGCTTGATATGGAATTAACTCCACAGGTCCCATTTGTCCATATCCAGCATTGTTAACCAAGGCATCAACCCGACCGAACTGGGCAATTGCAGCGTGAGCTAAAGCTTCTACTTGCTCAAATTTTTCTAGATCAGTAGGTAAGGCTAAAACTTCCGCCCCAGCTTTCTGGCAGATGGTGGCGACGGTTTCTAACTTATCAACGTTGCGGGCTGCCAAGACTAAGCGAATCCCCGCGAATCGCTGGGCTAAAAGTTGTGCCAGTGCAGCACCAATACCAGTAGAGGCACCCGTAATTAGTACAACTTGCTCAGATAAAGACATAGCTATGCACACTAAATCTATACATATTGTCTCCCCATCTCCTTAATCTCCCCATCCCCCCATCTCCCTATCTCCCCATTCGCAGCTGAGCTGCCTGATTAAAAAACTGATGACAAAGCCCTCTAGTAACAATGACTGCCGTCACCAAGGTGGCAAAGGCCAGCATGAACATGATTAACATTTGGTACAGTGCTGCATCAAGCGGATTAACCCCACTTAGGAGTTGACCAGTAATGATTCCTGGCAGAGTCACAACACCTACCACCATCATCTGGTTCAAACTGGGAATCAGGCCAGCTTTAATCGCATCCTGACGATACTGGGCTACTGCCTGTTGAGGAGTAGCGCCCAAGCTCAAGTGGGTTTCAATTTCAAGCTGGCTAGCATTAATAGTACTAACCAGACGTTCACCCCCGATTGCCGCTGCACTCATCGCATTCCCCAATACGATTCCAGCTAAGGGAATCAGATATTGCGGTTCGTACCACCTTTGAGGATGGATAACCAGAAGACTTGTGTAGCTCAGTGTCAGAGCCGTACTAACCAAAATTGCCCCCCAGACCAGAGGCAGCAGCAGTGGGGACTTCTGACTAATCCGATTACGAGCTACCACAGCAGCTATAGTTAACATCACAGCTATGACTGCCAGCACCGCCAAAGGATTATTCAAGGCGAAGACGGACGCCAAAAGATACCCTACTGCAAGTAGTTGGAAAACTGTTCTGCCAGTAGCAACTGCTAAACTCCTCTCTAGTCCTAATCCCTCCCAGGCAGATAAACCAATTGCGATCACTATCATTCCCAGCGCCCAAGCCAAATCCACCAAAGAAAGCCGCATCAAATCCTGCATCAGCCACCTACCTCCAGAGCCTAGCTGCTCAATCTTGCCAACTTGTCGCTTCTCCCCTGCCCTCTTCTCCCCCCCTGCCTCCCCTGCTTCCCCTGCCCCCAGCTCTCTTCTCTCCCCCTCCCCATCCCGCCATCACCTCCTTAAAGAAGATTAAGATGAGGATTTGCTTGTGGGACAAAATTTGATTTGATTAATAAAGATTAAAACTTATGGTTCAAAGTGTGAAGAAAATTCCTCCCCTTGACCTGGTGCAGCAGTATGCAACCATCGAAGCAGAAGTGAATGCTGCCGTTTTAGGAGTTCTAGCCTCTGGCAATTATATCGGTGGTCCCTTGGTTGAGGGCTTTGAGCAACAATTGGCTGCATATATAGGCGTTTCAGAGTGCGTAGCCTGCAACTCAGGCACGGATGCGCTGTATCTCGCTCTACGAGCTTTGGAGATTGGTCCGGGCGATGAAGTGATTACAACATCCTTCTCCTTTTTTGCTACGGCTGGGGTAATTAGCGCCGTTGGTGCCACGCCTGTTTTTGTTGATATTGACTCTCAAACTTTTAATCTCGATATTGGGCAAGTAGCATCTGTCATTACAGACAAGACGCGGGCAATTATCCCAGTGCATCTGTTTGGACAACCGATGGATATGACAGCAATAATGGCACTTGCCCAGTCTTACCACCTGCCAGTTATAGAAGACTGTGCCCAGGCAGTTGGGGCAGAATGGGCAGGGCGAAAAGTGGGCAGCATTGGGCATATTGGCTGCTTTAGTTTTTATCCCACTAAAAATCTAGGAGCCTGTGGCGACGGTGGAGCAATAACCACGAACGACCCTGCGATCGCCGCAGCGATTCGAATGCTCAAAAATCATGGGAGCCAAGCGCAATATATTCATGCCAAGATTGGCATCAATAGCCGTCTTGATGCCCTGCAAGCCGCTATTCTCCAAGTTAAGTTACGGCATCTGGATACTTGGAATCACCAGCGTCGGGCGATCGCAGCTCGTTACCACCATCTCCTGAGCCATATCCCCGGAATCCTGACTTCTCAGGAATTAGCTGGGAGTCAAGGAGTTTGGCATCAATACACCATTCGTCTATGTCAGAATGGACAGGAGTACCCAAGTACAACACATAAGTCCAGGGATTGGGTGCGTAGCCATCTCCAAGAGCGAGGTATTATTCCAATGGTTTACTACCCGCTACCCTTACATTTGCAGCCTGTTTATCAAAGTCTGGGCTATCAGCTAGGGCAATTACCAGTGGTGGAACAAGTCTGCCAGGAGGTTTTGTCTTTGCCGATGTTCCCAGAACTTTCTGTTGAGCAGCAAGAGCAGGTGATTTATGGTCTCAAGGATTGCCTGACGTTACTTTGATGGCTCACCGTCGAGGACTGCCGCGTGGGCGGGTTTCCCGACGCCAGTTTGCTCGCCGGGTTTCCCGGCTCTGGCAACTGGCTCGACTTGAGAAGCCACTGCGTTGGGGAGCTGGTGCGGTGCGGAGGTTCCCTCCGTTAAGCAACCAGCGTCCGGCGAGCCGCTCTTGTTGCAAGTGGCGTCGGACTGTCCGTCGATAAAGCTTCAACCAATCCACGGACAGCTGCAACCATTGCTACTTCGCTGTTGAGCTGGTTAATTGCAGAGCCGACACCTACACCAGCGGCACCAGCTGCAATTGCCATGGGAGCAGTCACACTTGATAGCCCCGAAGCACACAGAACTGGCACAGGTACAGCACGGGAAATACAGTAAGCTGCAGCTAGGGTAGGTGCTGCTTTCTCAATCAAGCCCAGCGTTCCAGCGTGAGTTGGGGTGCTAACTAAGCCGCCCTCGGTTTGGATAATATCGGCTCCCGCTTTAACGAGTTCCTCTGCTAGCTGTACTTGTTGGTCTAGTTCTAAAATATGGGGAACGGTGACAGATAGAGTGATTTGGGGCAGGAGGGAGCGTGTCTGATGAGTCAGTGCTAGGACCTCCTCTGCTTCAAATCTGCGACCTTGGGCATAAAAACTATCAAAGTTCCCAATCTCAATTAAATCAGCTCCTGCTGCTACAGCTTGCACAAACTGCTCTGGCTCGACTGCTGACACACAAATTGGCAAATCTGTCAACTGACGTGCTAATCTAACTAAATCCGAATTAGCGGCAATATCGACAAAAGTCGCACCGCCTCGCTCAGCTGCTCTAACAATTGCTGCTACGCGCTCTGAATTAAAATTATTCAAGCCGCTAATAATTTTGAGGGCACGACCTTGGTCAAAAGCTGGCTGGAGTACAGAATGAATTGTCATTAGTTGATCTCACCAAGTTACAAAAAATTTCGGTCACTTACCGCCGTAGTAAAAGGCGATTTCTTTATCCTTGAGTGGAGCAAAGTCGGCATGTATCAGCATCTGGTTAAGCTCTGTTTGAGGAATATGCTTTGCCCCAATCCGCACAATTCGGGAGCGCATGGTGTTCGATACACCGCTACGCTGCCGATTTGCTTCTAGCGACATGACTTTGCGATAGAGTTCGAGTTTGGTAGGGGGGATTGGGGAGCCGTCAAAGTCAACTCCGGCAGTGATCGCTTCATCGACAGCATCGGCACCAGCGGTTACCTGAGAACTTGGGGTGGTTTCGGGAGGCATGGCAGTTTGGGTAAGCTTTACAAGTGGATTTTACCTTACCCAGTATTTCGCATCCCAGCAGCAATGCCGTTGATAGTTAACAATGCCCCTCTTAGCAACTCACCTTTGCTGTAACGGGAGTGGATAACACCAGAGGTTGTAGGATTCCCAGCTTGGCGTAGCCGTTTTAGCAAGGAAACCTGCAAAAACCCTAGCGGGACAATTGTCCCATTGCGTAACTGGATAGACCGCTGTAGAACAGGATCGCCGTCCAGTAGCCGTTTATGGTCGGCGATAGTCAACACCAAATCACGAGTGAGATAATACTCATTGGCGATCTGCTCAAAGACTTGTTCAAAGCGAGCCAGATCTTTAGGTTGGGACAATTCTTGGACGTAGTGACGTGCCATTTGAATGTCTACTTTTGCCAGAGTCATCTCCACCTTGGAGATCGCCATTTTGAAAAAAGGCCACTTGATATAGAAGTAGCGCAGCAGCTTCAGGTGTTCCTCCGGCTGCTCATTCACAAAATCTTGCAGAGCAGTACCAACACCGTACCAAGAAGGCAGCAGGAAGCGGGTTTGAGTCCAGCTAAACACCCAAGGAATCGCCCGCAGGCTGCTGAGATCTTTTTTACCACCCCGACGGGCAGGGCGAGAGCTGATTTGCAACTGACTGATTTCATCAATGGGCGTGATTTGCTGGAAGAAATCGATGAAATCTGGCTGTTCGTAGATCAGGGCGCGATAGTGCTGCCTTGAGCGGGCTGATAGTTCTTCCATGATTTCATTCCACGGTTGGATATTGTCAAATCCAGTCCGCAGGAGGCTGGCTTGAATCACCGCCGTTGCGATCGTTTCCAAGTTATACAAAGCTAACTGGGGTAAGGAGTACTTGGAGGCTAAAACTTCTCCTTGTTCAGTAATTTTGATCCGCCCATTGATGCTATGACCGGGCTGAGCCAAAATTGCCTCATAAGCAGGACCACCACCGCGCCCTACAGAGCCGCCACGTCCATGAAAAATCCGTAAAGTTAACCCATACTGCTCGGCGATTTGCTGGAGTGCTTTTTGAGCTTTGTGGATTTCCCAGTTACTGCTCAAAAAACCAGAGTCTTTATTACTGTCAGAATACCCTAGCATCACCTCTTGTAAGTCAGGAGTTAGAGGGAGCCAGTCTCGTGCGGGAGCCAGCACTGCAGGCGGGTCTCCCGCCGTAGGTGACTGGCGTTGGGTTCCCCCCGTTGAGAGAACTGGCGTCGAGGGAGGACCAGCAGCCAGGAGGGTACGGTATAAGGGCAATTCGAACAGTTGTTGCATTACCCTAGGCGCACGTTGCAAGTCTTCCACAGTTTCAAATAGGGGGATGACTTGGATCGTGCCATTGCCAGTGGCAGGGTCATAGAGTCCAGCTTCCTTAGCCAATAGCAACACTTCCAGCAGGTCGCTCACCTCACGGCTCATACTGATGATGTAAGTGTGGCAGATTTTGGGACCAAACTCTTGTTGCAGTAAGCGCACGATGCGAAAGGTTTCTATCAGCTCATTCGTTTGATCGGAAAAAGGCAGTTCTGCAGGAATTAATGGACGACGGGTTTGCAGTTCCGTCACGAGCCAACTTACTCGCTCTGCTTCTGATAGTTCGTGGTACGACCGAGGCAAAATTTGCAGATATTGTAAAATTTCATTTAGAGCATCGGCGTGGCGGGATGACTCCTGCCGGATGTCAAGTTGCGCCAGGATAAAGTCATAAATTTCTACCTGGCAAATCAGATTTTCCAGTTCGCGGCAGCTCAAGCCTGTTTCCGTCAGGTTGCGCTGAATCAGCCGCAACTCTGCTAAAAATTCAGAGCCAAAACGATAAAGTGCTGCCGGATTGTTTTCTGGGATTTCCCGTTTCTTGTGTTCTTGGTTGTAAAGGTTAGTGTTGCGATCGCGTGTATTCTCCAGCCGTTTAAGGATATAAGACAGCTTGAGCCGATACGGTTCTTGCCGATAACGCAGTGCTTCTGCTTCGTAGACTTCGCTGAGTTGAGACTGCTCTTGTTCCAAAGACTCTAGCAAATCTGGCAGGACATCACTCCAGTGCAGCGACAGACTTAGAAGATCGATCAACCGTTTCACTGATTTAATGTACTTTTCCAACACCATCTGGCGCTGATAGCAAGCTGTTTGCCATGTAACCTGATGGGTTACTGATGGGTTGCCATCTCGGTCTGCCCCAACCCAGGAGCCAAAGCGGCAAAAGCTGTTGCTAGGTGGTTTCAACCAGGGAAAAGCTACATTTAGTGCATGCTTAAACTGCTGCTGCAGTTGAGGAATCGTATCAAACAGAACTTCCTGGAAGTAATGGAGGGCATATTCTACCTCATTCAGCACTGTGGGTTTAAATTGATGTAGTTCGTCGGTGCGCCACCACAGGCGGATTTCTTCAGTCATTTGTTCGTTTAGAGCTGCGACTTCCCAAGAAGTTACCCCGTCTATGCCCCCTCTCCCTTCTTCTACCTGATCGAGTTGTTGCAGGATCTTGGCTAACCGTCGCTGCTTGTCCCGGATAGTAGGACGGACAATCTCTGTTGGGTGAGCAGTGAACACTAGCTGCACGTCTAATTGGTCAATTAGCCGTTGGATCTGCTGGGGCGGTACATTGAGTTGTCGCAGATAGGGAAATAAAGCGGTAAACGTACTCTGGTCTTGCCGCTCGTTTTTGGCTTGCCAACTCTTTTCCAAGAGTTCTGCTCCTGGTCCTCGTTTCAGCAGTTCTGCTTCCTCCTCCGATTGAGGAGATGCTTGAAACAGCGAATCGGGTGACTTTTGTTCTGCTAGAGGCTTACTTAAAGAGCGAGTCAGTTGTTCGCGCTGTTCATAGTGTTGCTCGACTATATTAATGAGCTGAAAATACAGAGCGAAGGCACGGGCAGCTCTGATTGCTTCGTTGAGGTCAAGCTGTGAAACTAACCTGAGAACTTCTGATGCTTGGTCATTGGCTGCCTGACCTTCTGGGGAACACAGAGCGCGCAACTGTTTAAGTAGATCTACTAGCTCTTGACCGCACTCCTGGCGGAGAACAGATTCCCACAAGTCCTCCACCACCTGCAGGCGATGGCGGAGAAATAGTTCGTAGGGAGATGTGACAGTCAATGCCTGATCATCGGATGAGTGGAGGAGCGAACTCATATGTTCTGTTCTAGGTGCATTGAAGTGATCAATCAATAATTCTAGGATTTAACTCTACCGTCATAAGTCTTGAAAGCAACAATTTTGCTGCTAACGAGCGCCTACTAGCTTAACTTGACTCAGATTCTATCTCAGTAGGAAATTGGAGAACGGGAAGGCGATCGCCTCGAAACACTTCTTCACTCGCTTGACCAAGAGTCTGCAAGGTTTGAGCTGCCGCTTTACCCCCTAGTAAGGCAAGAAGCACAGATCCAGTTCCAATCTGTAACAAAATTTCCTGGGGAATCGTGAAGAATAGAAGGTTTAATCCAGTTGGTTCTGAGAGTTTGTTATTAGAAGATGGCATTGTTTATAGGGAGGGGAGGAACAGGTGCCGTAATTGGTATTTTCCCCACCTTACCTTAACCTTCACAGGGTTGGCAGATGGGGATTTGCAGGTGGGAGCTTCCGCGAGGCGATCAATTCACAGACTATAAAATTTAGAATTGATTACACCTCGCGACTTTTGCCCATACCGATGTCTGGCTACCTAAGAACATCTAGCCGCACTGGTGCTACGCCAGTTTCCATCAATCCCAGAACTTGGGCTGCTGCAGTCGAAAGATCGATGATTCGACCTTGGATGTAAGGTCCCCGGTCATTAATTCGCACAACTACAGAGCGACCATTGTTCATATTGGTCACTCGCACCTGTGTCCCAAAGGGTAAGGTGCGATGTGCTGCCGTAAGAGCATTCTGATTGAAGACTTCACCACTAGCACTAAGATTTCCTTGAAACTCAGGACCGTACCATGATGCCCATCCATTCAAACTAATGCGGATTGGTCCTAGGGCAATCTGCTTGGGCAGCTTTGGCGTTGGTCGTCCAGCAATCTCGTGTAAAGGAGGTGCATTGCCTAGCAGTCGCCGCAGACGGTTAGTCGCTTGTAGTGCATCTTTCGCTCGATCTTTAGTTGTATCTGCCAGTTGTGTGTCGGCATTGATCTCAACGAGTTCTTTACCGTTAACTTCGATTAGGTAGCGACCATCTGATTTCTGAGCCTGAGTTTTGTCCCCAGTTTGCCAATTAACCGTAACCTTGCTGGCATCTAAATTATCGCGACTCAGTTGGTTGAGCTTAGCCGCAACTAGAGACGCTCGCCAAACCGGATCGCTCTCGACTTCCTTGTGCAAGCTTAAAGTCGGTAGTTTCCCTATCGTTGCCACTTGAGCTAGAGTGCTACTATCAGCTCCTCCATCTTCCCCAATTGCCCCGAATTTTTTACCGCTAGTTGCTACAGAACTATGACCGACAAAAGTTAGAACAGGAATGTTGCGGACATAGAGTGTTGCTACCTGATGCGAAGCATCCACTGTACGTGTTTGAATCCTGGCAATAACTGCATCGTTTGCCTGATTTGTGGTTGACTGGTACTCGCCTACCTTGATCGCGTCAACAGGTTGAGCTGGCGCTCTTGAGTCACCGGAGCCGCCTCCGGCGAACCCTTGGGCTGGTTTAATTGGAGGAGAAGTTGACTGTTCACTGTTTTGTTGTGCATGACTGGCTAAGGGCGCTCCTAGGGCAGCGGTTAGCAGGGCTGCAGCAGTCCAAAAAATTCGTTTATTCATGCTGTACGTCGTAAACGGCACTTGCAATTTGGGACTGAGAAGAATGTGAAGCATTGCTCAACGGCAATTTTGCTGTCTCATCAACTCAAACCCGTTATGTGTTCACTTCTTATTCGCAACTGCAACAGATTAGCACGAAGTTTTTGGATTGGGGATCGGTGTCTTGAGAAAAATCGCTATATTCTAATCAAAACGTCAAACTAAGATTTATAACAAAATTCCGTCTTTACATGCTTTTTCGGTCTTTTTTGGCTTTTAGAAGCTTATTATAAATTAATAAATAACCTTAAATAAAATTAACAATCGGGAGGGGTGAGGAGTTAAGGATGTGAGTTGGGCGCACACTATTATATTCTGGAAGAATTGATTGGTAACATGCACCCTTAAACCAGGGCGTTTCAGGCAATTGTTCTCATGGATTATCGAGCAGCAGGCGTTGATGTTGAGGCGGGTCGAGAGTTTGTCGGACGCATCCGTCACCTGGTTCGCAGTACCTACAGACCGGAAGTCATAGGTGGACTGGGTGGCTTCAATGGTTGCTTTCAATTACCATCTGGGTACCGAGAACCAATTTTGGTTTCCGGCACAGATGGTGTGGGTACGAAACTTAAACTTGCCCATGCCCTCAATTGCCATCACACCATTGGAATTGATTTGGTGGCGATGTGCGTCAACGATGTGCTGACAGCAGGGGCAGAACCGCTATTTTTTTTGGACTATCTAGCGACTGGCACTCTGAATCAAGAGCAACTAGTGCAAGTAGTCGCAGGGATTAGTCAAGCGTGTCAGTTAGCTGGATGTGCCTTGCTGGGGGGAGAAACGGCAGAAATGCCTGGGTTCTACCAATTGGACGAGTATGACTTAGCTGGATTTTGTGTGGGAATTGTGGAAAAGAGCCAGCTCTTGGATGGTTCTCAGGTACAGGTAGGTGATGTCGCAATTGGTTTAGCCAGCACTGGCGTCCATAGCAATGGCTTTAGTTTAGTACGGAAAATAGTCGCAGAGCGTGGTTGGGATTGGAGAGATTCTCTTTCAAAGACGCTCTTGCATCACGCTTTGCATGTGGGAGGCAATCATGCAAAACTGAGTGAGGTGCAGAGCTTAGGAGAAGCTTTTCTAACACCCACAGGAATTTATGTCAAACCCGTCCTTGCAGCGCTGCAATCGGGATTGGAAATTCACAGTATGGCTCACATTACTGGTGGTGGTTTGCCAGAGAACCTACCCAGAAGCCTTGGTGATCGTCAATCGATCCAAATCAACCCTGAAGCCTGGTCAATTCCCCCACTGTTTGATTGGCTAGCTGAAGCTGGCTCAATCAGCCGAACAGACATGTTTAACACGTTCAACATGGGCATAGGGTTTGTCCTGCTCGTACCGCCAGCCCAAGCTGAACCAACAATCAAGTGGTTTGAGTCACAAGATATTGCTGCCTATGCGATTGGTGAGGTTATTGCTGGCTCAGGTTGTTTAGTTGGACTACCAGATTGACGCTCCCACTAGCTTGAGCTGTAATAATGTTCATGTTGCCATTCTTTGCATCGCTTCTAGCAAGTGTTGATGCACAGAGGCAGATGCAGCTATAACTAGCCCAGGACGTTCATAGTTTTCGCATGCATGCAGAGGAGGTGGCAGCTCTCCAGTTAGCGTGGTGACAATACAACCTGCCTCTTGGGCTAAAAATGCCAGGGCAGCACCGTCAATAAACTTGCCTACTCGGAGAATTGCACCTGCGAGTTCACCATTTAACATCCCATTAAAATTTGGAATTTGATAATTTTTGGAGTAGGAAGTGGCAACGCTAATTACCGTGTATTGTTCGCTTAACTTTGCCCCCAGTGACTCCATGCCCCACCCCAGCAAGATAGTTGAACTCGTTTCCCCAAGTCGTAAAGGACGACAAGCTTCTAAGTTAGTGTCCAATGTCCCCTGCCAGCAACCTTCGCTACGCAGGGCATAACAGTATGTGCCTAGTGCTGGGGAAATCGCGATCGCTGCTTCAAACTCATCCCAGTTCAGAACACCCAGAATAATTTGGTAGTTCGAGTGTCCATCCAAATAGAACTGGGTACCATCAATCGGATCGAGGGTGACGAGGTAATCGTCTTTGGCACCAAGCGCGATCGCCCTGAAATACTTCGTGTTGTAGGACTGCTTGTACTCTTCTCCGTAAAAGCGGATAGTGGGAAACGTACCTAGCAGTGCTACTTCTACCAAAGTTTGAATGGAAAGATCGGCATCACTCAACGCCGCCCCAAAGAAACTCGCTGCCTCTTTAGCTGGGCGTGCCGCAATCTGAGATTGGATCTGTCGGGCATAGGCTGCTGCGACTTTGAGATAGGGAAATAACGTTTCCAGAACCAGACGAGGGGTTGGCGTTTTTGACATGGTGTAAAGAGCAACAAACACACCATAGTATTTTAGGCAGCGATTCAGCTTTGGTGGCTGTCTCTAGATTTTGCCAAGCCTTCACAAGGCAGATTTAAAACAAAAGTGATGGTAACGACAGAAAAGCAGTGACGCCAGTCTTAGGTTCGGTGTGCTTCTAGAAGTAGTATTGCTGACAGGGCGACGTTCTCCCCATCACGGTTTTTTGATAATCTAAAAAAACTGGTTTGTTGCAAATACCTTGAAGAATACAGAGTCTATTTCCCAAGCTAGGAGAATCGGGATCTTTGATAGTGGTGTTGGTGGTCTTACAGTCTTACGGGAACTCTATCGACAACTCCCTAATGAATCGATTCTTTACTTTGCAGATACAGCACGCCTACCTTACGGTACTCGGTCTAATGGCGAACTTGTGCTGTTTACACGCCAAATTTTGGCATGGATGGTGCAGCAAGATGTCAAAATGATCGTTATGGCTTGCAACACCAGTGAAGCCTTGGCACTGGCGACGGTGCGCCCTCAGTTCAATTTACCAATCATGGGATTGATCCAGCCGAGTGCCCGTGCTGCCGTTCACCAAGGTAAGCGCATCGGAGTCATCGCCACACCAGCCACGGCTGCTAGCAATGCCTATCATCATGCGATTCAATCGATTGAGCCAACTGCTCAGGTTTGGCAAGTTGGTTGTCCAGAATTTGTGCCGCTAGTCGAGCAAAACCGCATTAACGATCCCTACACAAGCTTGGTAGCACGAAAATATTTGTCACTATTATTACAGCAGCCAATCGATACCTTAATTTACGGCTGTACCCATTACCCACATTTGAAACCAGTACTGCAAACAATTTTGCCACCGTCTGTGAAGATTATCGATCCAGCCATTCATGTTGTCGCTGCAGCTGCCCAAAAGCTAGATATACTCGCGCTGCGAAATTGCCGGGCTCCTTTACCAACTCGCTTCTGTGCTAGCGGTTGTCCTCAACAGTTCGCCCAGTTATCACGGCAATGGTTAGGTTTTACTCCAGTAGTTGAAAAAATACATTTTCCTAATGGAGGTGGAAGTCATGATGATACCGTTGCCGAAGTGCGACACAAAGTTGTAGCTTGAGCAAAAGCCAAGCGGCTTTTAAGATAGCCAGAGTTTTGCTGTCATTCAGCTTCTGGTAACACAAACGCTTACAGAAAGGAGTTATCCAACATGCTGAAGCAAGTTCTAGCAAGTTCTTCTGTTGCCCTACTGCTATGCTGTCTACCTGCTCGAGCGCAAACCCAGGCTTCTCCCACATCCCAACCCCCGAAGCAAGCCCCGCAATCACAAGAACCACAAACATCTGAGACACAGGTTAGCCCTCAAGAACTTCAGAAGTTTGTCAATGCCGTCAAACAATTGCTACCAATTCAGCGGGAGGTCAGTCAACAGATGGCTTTAGCAATTCAGCAAGGAGGACTTAGTAAAGATAGATTCACCGAAATTTTTGAAGCGCAACATATGCCTCAAGTGCCACCAGCAAAGCCAATCAGCCAAGAAGAGAAACAAAAATTTACCCAAACCTTAACCAAAGTCACGGCTATCCAAGAGAAGGAACAGCCCAAAATGAAAAAGGTAGTCCAAGACCAAGGTCTAGATGTGCAGCGCTTCAATCAGATTCAGCTAGAGGTAAAACACAATCCTACTCTCCTGCAACAAGTTTTAAGGTTAATTCAGTCCTAGTAGGTTGCTTACTCTATAGGATACAAACCCAATGCTGCTCCTCCTGCTGAGGTACAGCGCTGGGTTTTATCGCGGAATGCGGTCAACGCTGCTTTCACGAAGTCATCGCAGCTCCCGGAGGTTGCCTCCGGGAGAACGATGACCCCGTACAACGGCGGTGTACCGTTGAACTCTATCTAAACCTCATTCGCAGTTTTTTCGATTGGCATTTGAGCATCAAGCCTGTACTTGAAATAACAGCAAAGGCTAGTGCATCTAATGGAGCAGAGTTAGGTTCGGGAACAGCTAAAGCATTTGCACCAAAGCTTTCGGAAAAGGTTCCTTTACTACCATTATCTATGTACTCTCCGTATGAGGTTCCTACTCCGGTGTTTGGATCAATTTGAAACCCTCCAGAGCTATAAAAAGAACCGTTAGGATCGCCCAAAGAGTATGTAATTGTATGACTGCCACCATCGTAAGTAAAAACACCATTACCCATCGGGGTCGTGAAGTTTCTCGTTACTGTTCCTGTAAACCCTGATGACGTTTGAGAGCCACCAGTAGGTGGGAGAAAGTTTGAAAAGTCTAATCCTTGCGCAGCTTGGTAGTTTGCAATGGGAAATTGTTGCAGAAATCCTCCCGTATTGCCGTTCTCTTTATAGACTCCATATGAGGTTCCTACTCCGGTCTTTGAATCCATTTGAAACACTCCAGAGCTATAAAACGAGCTATTGGGATCTCCTAGAGAGTAGCTAAGTTTACCACTACTAGGATCGTAGTTAAAAAGCACATTCCCTTTTGGCGTATTGTAAGTTGTCGTATTTGTTTGTGCAGAACTTGGAGATGATATTTGAGAAGCTCCGATTGTATTCGCTACGGCAGCCTCAAACTCAGGAGGAGCCGACACATTTGAATTACCAAAGTTTTGATAGGACATCCCCATAGTTGCATTATCTTTGTAGGTTCCATACGAGCTTCCCCCAAAACTATTGGAATCGTATTGAAACCTGCCGGAGCTATAAAATGTGCTATTTGGATCGCCGAGAGCATAGGTGATTGTATGGTTGGAGCCATTGTAAGTGTAAGTACCATCCCCTTTTGGCGTACTGAAAGGTCTCGTTACCGTTCCTGTAAAACCTCCGTCTGCTTGGGAACCGTCAGCAGAATTGGGTTGAATAAAAGCTTGAAAAATTGAAGGCACTGATTGTTGCGAGCTCAAGCTTGTGCTGCTATCGGTTCCTGTAGAGCTAGGATAACTGGTTTGAAAGCCTGAGATGGGAAACTGCTGAGAGGAAGTTCCTACATTTCCATTGTCTACATATGTTGTATATGAGGTCCCTGTTGAAGTCGCCGGATCGAATTTGAAACCTCCAGTACTATAAGACGAGCTGTTTGGGTCTCCCAGAGTATAAGTAATCGCATTACTGTTGGTATCATAAGTGTAAACACCATTCCCCATTGGTGTTGTAAATGTCCTTGTTACCGTTTCTGCCAAACCTGAGGAGGCTTGAGATATCGTTCCCAGAGCAATCAAGCAGCCAACAATTAATCGAGATGATTCTGCTTTCATTAGTGATAGGTTCATGCTTTGTATACAAGCATGTGTGCAACAATACGGAATTAACATTACTCAATGTAACGGTTTATCAAGCCTACTGAAATTAGATTTGACTAAGAAATATCTGACTTATGTCTAAGAAATGTTTGATCTTAAACTTACTCAGGCAAATTTTAGCAACAGAAAATTACTTGTTCGAATAAAAATCGCCAGTTTTAGCTGGCGATGTTCTTGACTGTCCTGATCTAAATGGGTATTAGAAAGCAAACACGCTCAAGGCTTCGCCGGAGCTATCTCCGGCACGGCGGATAAAGACGAAGCGTTTTCCGTTGCTCCCGGAGGTCGCCTCCGGGCGGACGATAAAGCCTGCGGGTTGCCCGCAGGCAACGTCCTTGAGAACGGCGGGACGAGGGAGCCTCGTCCCAACCACCTCGACTTCCTTGAGTAAGCTCAATTACAAAAAGCTCTTCACTTAACTAAAAACTGGATTAATCGTTTCCACTCAGTCATATTGCCGTTCTTAGCAATGAGCATTTCATTCAGGTCATCGAAATCCCGATGAATGCTGTCTTGGAGCTGCTTTACTTTCTCCTCATAAGCTTTTACCTTTAGGATATTTGACTTACCGTTAATTAGATACCTAAAGAAGTAGTCGAATAGATCAATCAGTACTTGGAATGGTAGTAGCGATTTTTCGTATCCTATATTTTGAAGATACTCTTCATACTTGTCTGCCATCTCGCGAATGATTAGATATTCCAGGTAGTTGAGTTTAACAAAGGGGTTATTAGGATGTTTTTCCAGTGCCGCTTGCATAAGTTTTATGGACTGCTCAGGTTCATTTTCCTTGAGTAAGAAAATTGCATACCGTTTGACAGCCCAGGTGTAGGCGGAATTTCTGTTCAAGACATCTTCATAAACCTGCTTGGCTTCTAATTTTTTGTTGTATTTCTCTAGAAAGTAGGCATAATGGGAAAGAGTCCAAAGATCGTTTTCATAACCCTTAGTTAAAGCCTTTTGGTACCAATTGTAAGCCTGATCCATCAGGAAATTTCTTTCTAAAATATAGGCATAGTAATTATCACCTTCTGTTCTGTCTTCCTCAAGATTAAAAGCCTTATTTAAATAAAACAGGGATGTTTCATAGTCATAAAGTTTACCGTAGCACTGACCGATACCATAATAAAAGTCTGTATCTTCCTTCTGCTCTAGTAAATACTGATACAGGCATATAGCTACGTTATAGACTTCCTCCTGGCGTAACGAGTCTGCTGCCACAGCAACAGACTTCAGCGGCTGCTTTTGATACACGCTCAGAATTTTTCCATAGTCTCCAGATTGAACTAGCTCCATCAGTGAGGTGTCTTCCATCATTAATGGTTTCCTAATTTTTTGGTAGTTTTATTTTTAGGGAGAATAGAAGGAAGATAGAGATGTCCTCTTTCTTACTTTTAACAGCCTTTCATACAAATCCTGCTAGTAAGTCTAAATAAAGATTTAGAGTTGTAGATTTTATATCTGTTTTATGTATACTGAAGCTATTTAGGTGCTTTGATTTAAACTATGAGGATTTGGCTTACCTGCTTTGGAGTGCTGTTTGCGATCGCAGAATTCTGTCAGTGGGTGCAACACTTGACGCTGCCATTGCCCGTCTACATTTTGGGTGGGGCGTTGTTAGCGATCGCGTCCAACTACAACAAGCGAACTAAGTTGCCCTGGCAGGATGAACTACCCACAGTCATAGCTGCTGTTACTCCACCCAACCTACCCCAACCGACTCCGGCACCTCAACCCCCTCAGTCTATTTCTTTCACGATTCACCGCCCATCTGGGGAGCCGCAGGGAAAAGAGGCGCAGAGTCAGGATTAAAATAGTGATTGTCAAGAAATGCACGCGGCTCAGTAGAATTGATGCATAATCCCACTCCTACACCAAATACTACCCAAAAAGTTATCTACTTGGACTACTTAAGGATATTTGCTTGTTTGGGAGTTTTTGCCTGTCACTTATGGGCAGGAAGCCTTTTATATATTCATAATGAGGTTAGTACCCTAAATCTTCAGTTACCACCCTCCGAATGTTTAGGGATGCATGGAGATGGCTTGTACAAATGTGGATTTAATGCACTTTTTGTACTTCCTAATGATAACTGGAAGAATTTTTTATTCAACTGTTTTAATGTAATATTTGGAGCGGGATATCAAGGAGTTCATCTTTTCTTTATTCTTAGTGGCTTTGGCTTAACCTTCTCTGGTCTTCTTAAAAAAAATATTCGTATCAAATGGATTGAATTTCTTAAAAAAAGATTTCTAAGGTTATACCCGTCTTACTGGATCGTCTTAGCAATTTTTTTAGCTATCGAGTCTTTCCATTACAAAAACCCATTGGGGGCACTAAAGACTTACTTTCTTGGTTCAATCTTTCTGAATGTTATTCCTGCAACATGGTTTATACCAATAATATTACAGCTTTATCTACTGTTTCCACTTCTTTTCTATTTCCTTAATAAGCTAAGTATAAGAAAATTTTTGATTTGGAGTTTGATTGTTAAGGCTATTAGTAGTGCAATTATTATTGTTGCATCAGAATTCTTATATGGCAAGATTTTGGGATTTGGAGACGGAGCGCTTGCACCTGGGGGAATTGCTCTCACCAGATTATTTGAATTCTGCTTTGGAATGGCACTTGCAAAAATTTTCATCTCTCAAGGATGTTCACTCAATATATTCAGATGGTTCCGGCAAGCAAAAATTATAATGCTAGGTTTTTTCTTAGAAATAGCAGGTTTGTTCTTATCAATGAAATTTGTCGGTTTAGACTTTAATAGTCATATTATCCCTTTTGGTCTGTTTGTATCTGATGCTCTCATAGGTGTTGGTATATTTATTCTATGCTTGAACTTTGCTTTCCTTATTCATATAATTGTGCGAACAGTAAAAACAGCATGGATCGATAAAATAAGTAGTAGTACTTATGAGGCATATCTGATTCACGGCTGCTTATTAGGTTACTTTGAAAACTTATTGTTCATGCCTATCTTAAAATCATTAAATTCTCAAAATAGCTATTTGATAACTTGCTTTCTCTACTTGATAATTCTGTTCGTTTTTTCCTTTTCAAACTTATTTTTAGGCTATTACCTACTAAAGTTGAAATCTTATTTAGTTAAAACGTATGCTTCTATGAAGCTGTCACGGGGGTAGAAAAGAAATTTGGAGAGTGAACTATTGCCCGTATGATTTGTTCGGCTTCACTTCATCTATCACCGAATGTCCTCTGACATTCGCTTCAATCAGTGGTGGCTTGTAAACACGGATAGCAGTAATAGGTACATCACGGGAGCCATCAACGATGAGTTGCAATGTGTGTTTTTCATTCTTCAGTCCCTGAGCTAGAGTTACAGCAGACTCGTGCGTCGGACTCTCTACAGGCGGCATGCGGTAGACATCCGTTCCCAGCAGCATTGAGTGAAACTTCAATTCATAACCTGGCTTAATTGGTGATTTTTTGCCGCGTCCTGTCGAGAGCCACCAGTCTTGAGGAAGGATGACCACCCTACCCGAGGAGGAGACAAATTTCTCTACGTTTGTTCCCTGTCCGTCCAAGCCAGTCTTTGAACCAATAAGCTTAAAGGTGAAGTGTAATTTTTTTTCATTTCCTTCCAGCACTGTCTGTACACTTGTAACTATCAGCCTCCAGTCTTCGTCCACGGGAGGCTTATTCCAGGAGATCCGTAAGGGGGCACTGACATCCCACGGCCAATCCCTAGATACTCCTGCGTTAGCACGAGTAAATACGTAAAGTTCTGGAATCTCTGACGGGCGTTTACCATCGATCAGAACCCTTGCCTCTGTTCTTCCTGAACTGCCAGCGATCGCATCCACACGATTACCGATAAAATTCAGTGTTAATCGACTGTTCTTGAATCGCACGTCCTTGCCAATCTTGTAAAGCTTCACCCGATCTGACCAATCGTCTACTGCCTTGGGGTTAGCGATCAGGTATGGTTCGACAAGTTTTGCCATCAAAAAGCGACCCTGAGCGTTTAGGTGTACGCCGTCAATGAGTAGCTGGTTCGGCTGATAATGGTTTTCCAGCAGATATTGGCGCCAGCCAGAGCGGACATCTACTAGTTCACAGCGATACCGCTGTGCGATCTTTGGTAGGAAATGTTCGTTCATGAAGGCTGTCCAACCAGTATCCAATTGATTTGGGTCTGATCTGCCGTCATAGTGATCGGTTTGCATCGCTATATCTGCCGTGGTAAGTGTGCGCATTTTGACAATTAACTGCTCATAGGCATCGTGCGCACCATACACGTGGAAAATAATCAGATCGGGGTAAAACGATAGGAGATCGCGGTCGGCATTAAGTACCAACAGCTGAGAGGGAAACCCACCGATAGCTAAGTTTTTTGCAACGATGATCGCGTTAGGAAAGCGGTGCTGTAGGTCAGCAGTCACGTCCTTCCACCAATCCTGACGAGTAATCGACTGTCCGTAAAATAATATGCGCACGATGTTGTGGTGCCGCGGTGTGCTACTAGAGAGCAGGCGCATCGACCGCGCTAGGTGCAACCCTAAGTTTGAGGTGTCCGCTGGTGTAGGGAGCGGATACGTAGGTTTTTCCTCTATGACTCGATCGCTGCTGTAATAGAGCGGTCCTTTCGCAGCGAAGAGAGCTGAGCTAATTGAGAGTGGCAGTAAGATAGCAATCAGCCAGCGGAGTATCAGTTTTTCCATCTATTCTAAATGCTTTGCCAGTTGGGCTTTAGCCTGCTGCCATAGCGTTTCCAACTCGTCTAATGTGTAATCAGACAAGGGACGGTCAGCAACCGCTTCCACAAGTTCTAAGCGCTGAATAAATCGCTGATTGGTGCCCTGCAAAGCCTCAGCTGGGTCGAGGTGATACCAACGGGCGAGATTGATGAGAACAAATAGCAAATCTCCCAGTTCTGCTTGTTGACGTTCGGGTGTTTCCTGAGCGATCGCCTGTTGGAATTCGGCGAGTTCTTCTTGAAATTTTGCCCAAACACCATCGACGTTCTCCCATTCGAAACCTGCTGCTGCCGCCTTCTGAGAAATCTTCATCCCTCCTACTAAAGGGGGTAGTGTCTGAGCATAGCGGTTGAGTTTAGGACTGAGTTGTTGGTTAGAAGCGGTATCCCCTTTCTCTGTGGCTTTGATTTGCTCCCAGTTTTGCCGCACTTCATCAACACTTTGGACTTTGACATCCCCAAAAACATGAGGATGACGACGAATCAGCTTTTGCGTGATTCCTTCAGCTACTTCTTTGAGGCTAAACTTATGCTCTTCAGCAGCGATCTGAGCTTGCAGGACAACCTGTAAGAGCAAGTCGCCTAGTTCTTCTTGAATAGCACTTGTCTCGCCAGTGCGAATTGCATCTACCACCTCATAAGCTTCTTCAATTACATAAGGTGCAAGTGTCTGGGGCGTTTGAGCCAAATCCCACGGACAACCACCATTGGGTGATCGCAACTGACCAACGACATCAATGAGTTGTTGCAGTGCTGCTAGCGTAGTGGGACTATCGAACGGGGTCGATTCCTGAAGGTTAGACATTCTGGGATGCTAAATGGCTAAAGTGGTTAATACTTTTGACGATTTTTAGCCACTGCTGATTTAGAGCGGCGACTGACACGAGGCGGCGATTTATGCTTCTTCATTTTGCCACGAGGCTGCATCCTCCCTCCCTGATTTTTGCAGCGTTTATAGGTGGAACTGCTCCAGTCACTCACAACATGGCTCATAGCTCCGAGTTCCAATCCCAACGTGAGCGCTAGCCACTCGGTGCTGTGGTGAGTGAGTGACGCGATTGCTGACTGAGCCAGCACCTGCCACTTCCACTGCATACACCACACCGGAGTCGTTATACCAATAAAAATTCCCAGCCAGGTTGCGAGATATAGCACCCGCAGCGTTGTGCCGATAATTGGTCCATGGGATAGCAGCGATCGATGACGCAGTAGCTTTTGGTAGGGTAGCCAAATCCACCGCACCCAACCCCAGCGCTTGTATTGCACAGAGTGCAGATCTAAGTCAGGACCAAACATCAACCCACTGAACAAGAATGCTCCAGCGACTAACAGAGTGAGTTTGCTACTCTGAGTTTGTTCAAAGGTAATACCAGTGACTAAGGGCAAGCTCCATAGAGTAATGCGATCGTGCGTCCGACCAGAGGGCATGAAGTTCAGCTCTATACCGTTAGCAGGCTATTTCCCCAAATTGTCGCTCTTTCTCGTAGCAGTTTGCTATAATAAGGTCTCGTATATGAAATTGGGCGGTTAGCTCAGCGGTAGAGCGCCTGCCTTACAAGCAGGACGCCACTGGTTCGAATCCAGTACTGCCCATTTAGATTATGTTGCAAGAATCGGTGACGGTTTATATGGAAGTAGTATTTGTACTTACTGCGTCTGGCTAGCAACAACCCTTCTATGGATACCAAATCTCTTTTCAAGTGGAGCCAGTGGCAGTCCTCCTATAATAAAAGTGACGCGGTCCATCTCCCCATGTCCAATCCCTTTCCGGGCATGAATCCCTATCTAGAACAGCCAGAATTCTGGTCTGATTTTCATGCTCAATTGGTTGCCGCTTGTGCCCGTGTCCTCGCGCCACAACTTCTCCCAAAGTATCGCGTCGTCACAGATAAGTGGATCTACAAGATCGCCAACACAGCGATGATTGGCATTGGTCGCCCGGATATCAGCATCCAAAAACGGCAGAATGAATCCTCTAGTAATGCAATTGCCACCGCTCAATCCACTGTTTCTGTTCAACCTATCCCTGTGCAAATTCCCTTACTAGAGGAAGTTCAACAGTCCTACCTAGAAGTGCGAGATGCTGCTACACGAGAAGTCATTACTGCCATCGAAGCGATCTCTCCTGCTAATAAACGCAGCGATGGAAGGCGAAAATATGAAACTAAGCGTCAAGGTATTTTAGAAAGCCTCACTCACCTCGTCGAGATCGATCTCCTGCGCGATGGCGAACCGTTACCACTGGAAGCCGACCTAGCGGAGAGTCACTATCGCATTTTAGTCAGTCGTTCTCACACCCGCCCGATCGCTGATTTGTATGCCTTTAATGTGTGTGATCGCATTCCCCATATTCCAATTCCCCTACGTCCACATGACCCTGAAGTGCTTTTAGATTTGCACGAGATTCTCAATTCCCTATATGAACAATTAGGCTATACGTACTTCATTGACTACTGCCAAAATCCGCCGTTCCCTTGGATAAGGGAGGATGTGCAAGCATGGATATCAACCTCTCCATGAGCAAGGTTCAATAAATTAAGCTGGCTATTTTGGAAGTCGCTGGCGCTTTTACAGGCGTTGCCTTGAGAAGAGTTATAGTGCCTTGACCACCGCATCAAGTATTGCTGCTCCCTTGTAGCAAGCCAGAAGCTGTATAGAAAATTACTGTAAAAATTTACGCTATACTCTTTCGCTTGATAGACCACTAAGATCAGTCGTATAGTTAAATTTTTATGTAGAAGAGACGAGCATAGCTATTTAGGTTCCTGGTTTAGCATCTGGTTGGACTAGGGGCTTTTTTTGTAAATTTTTTAGGAAGACACCAACTACTAGGATGGTGACGCCCCAAGATCAGCATGAATAATTTCGATCGCATCCTTTAGCCAAT
>JAFAVL010000167.1 GCA_019242465.1 Chroococcidiopsidaceae cyanobacterium CP_BM_RX_35
CCCAGTGACTATTCCAAGGTTAACCCCGATTTGGGAAAAGCACTGAGCACAACTGTCAACCAACGTTGTGATTGGGGAGAAGCGATTGATGTCTCTGTTTTTTACGGACGTACAGAGGAACTGACCGAGCTAGAGCACTGGCTCGTACGAGATCGCTGCCGACTCGTCGCTATTCTTGGTATGGGAGGCATTGGCAAAACCGCTTTGGCGGCGAAACTAGCAGCACAAATTCATGGACAGTTTGAATTTGTGATTTGGCGATCGCTCTTACATGCTCCGCCACTCTCAGAATTGCTCGTCAAGCTGTTACAGTTTTTGTCTAACGAGCAGAAAGTTGATTTAGCAGCAACTATTGACGAGCAAATCTCACAACTGATTGATTATTTACGAACACACCGCTGTCTATTGGTACTGGATAATCTAGAGACGATTCTGTGCAGTGGCGTTCGCACTGGAGCTTACCGAGAGGGATACGAGGGTTACGGTCAACTCCTCAAACGGGTGGGAGAAGTTCCTCATCAAAGCTGCTTGCTGCTGACTAGTCGAGAAAAGCCAAGCGTTGTGGCATCCCTTGAAGGAGCCACAATGCCTGTTCGCTCACTGCGACTTAAGGGGTTGCCAGCAATCTCCTCCCAAGAACTCTTGAGGGCACAGCATTTCTTTTCCGGTAAGGAATCTGACTGGCGAGACCTGATTCAATGCTATGCTGGCAATCCCTTGGCTTTGAAGATTGTGGCGACGACGATTCAAGAGTTGTTTGATGGCAACATTGCCGAGTTTTTAGCTCAAGGCAGTGTAGTTTTTGGGGACATTCATCAGCTGTTAGCGACTCAGTTTCAGCGGTTGTCAGCGGAGGAACAAGAGATTATGTACTGGCTGGCAATTAATCGAGAGCCAGTTTCAATCTATGAACTACAAGACGATGTTGTACCAGCCGTAGCCAAAATCAAATTACTAGAGGTGTTGGAATCTCTAGTCCGACGAGCACTGGTTGAGCCAGCTTTAGCTAGGTTTACGGAACAACCTGTAGTTATGGAGTATGTGACCGAACAATTAATAGAGCAAGTCGTTCAAGAAATTACTACTGAGAAACTGAAATTCTTGCTCAGCCACGCTCTAATCAAAGCTGAAACCAAAGACTATATCAGAGCCAGTCAGTATCGAGTGATTTTAACGCCGATTGCAGAGCGATTATGCAATCAATTTAGCAGCAAGAAATCTCTCGAACATCAACTCAATCAAATTCTCTTAAAACTTCGCTTGGAGTTAGCCACTTCCCCAGGATACGGCGGCGGAAATTTGATGAACTTATGGCGCTGGCTCAAGCTCGATTTGACCGGGTATGACTTTTCTAGTTTGACAATTTGGCAAGCATACTTACAGGACTATACCTTACATCAAGTGAATTTCGCTCAATCTGATTTAGCTAAGTCAGTTTTTGCTAAAACCTTCGGGAATATTTTTTCGGTAGCAATTTCTCCGTGTGGTCAACTTTTGGCTACGGGTGATATTGAAGGGAATATACACTTATGGCAGATCAAGAATGGTCAACAAATATTGCTGTGTAAAGGGCACACCAATTGGGTTTGGTCAGTTGCCTTTAGTCCTCAAGGTGATACCTTGGTCAGTAGCAGTCAAGACCAAACAGTGCGATTATGGGATGTGCGGGATGGTAAGTGCCTTCAGACCTTGCTAGGACATAGCGGTTCGGTAATTTCGGCCGCCTTCAGTCCTGATGGTACTACCGTTGCTAGTGGCAGTGAGGACCAAACCGTACGCTGCTGGGATGTGGGGTCTGGTGAGTGCTGTAAGACGCTACAGGGGCACACCAGTTCCATATTATCGGTTACCTTCAGTCCTCAAGGTACAGCTCTAGCTAGTGGTAGTGCCGATCAAACTGTACGCTGCTGGGATGTCTCAGATGGTAAGTGCTTTCAGATTTTGCTGGGGCACACAGGTGCAGTCTGGTCAATTGCCTTCAGTCCTGACAGTAAAACCTTGGTTACTGGCGGTGGAGATCAAACTGTACGCTGCTGGGATTGGAATACAGGTCATTGCCTAAAGACTTTGCAAGAACACACAGGAGCAGTCTGGTCAGTCGCCTTCAGTCCTGACAGTCGTACCCTAGCTAGTGGCAGTAGCGATCTAACAGTACGCTGCTGGGATGTAGTGTCGGGTAGGTGTCTGAAGACTTTGCAAGGTCACACCAGTGCGATTTTGTCAGTTGCCTTCAGTCCTGACGGTACTATTGTTGCTAGTGGCGGTGAGGACCAAACCATACGCTACTGGGATGTCGCAGACGGCAAGTGTATCAAGACTTTGCAGGGGTACAGCAGTTCAGTCTGGTCAGTCGCTTTCAGTCCTAGGGGTACAATCGTTGCTAGTGGGAGTGGAGACGGAGCCTTAAGACTATGGGCGCTTTCCAATGGTGAGTGCCTTCAGATGCGACAGGGGCACACTGGTTCTGTATTTTCTGTTACCTTCAATCCTCAAGGGACGCTCCTGGTCAGCGGCGGTCACGACCGCACAATACGTTGTTGGGATGTAGCATCGGGTAATTGCCTCCAAACCCTGCAAGGGCACACAGGTTTGGTATTTTCAGTTGCCTTTAGTCCTGACGGTACGACCCTTGTTAGTGGAAGTCAAGACCACACGATACGCTGCTGGGATGTCTCAGATAGTAAATGCTTTCAGATTCTGCCGGGACACGCCAATGCGGTATTTTCAGTTGCCTTCAGTCCTGACGGTCATACCTTAGCTACTGGCAGTATCGATCGAACAGTGAAGTTATGGGATTGGAAGACTGGTCAATGCCTCAAGACTTTGCCGGGGCACACAAGTGCAGTCTGGTCAGTTGCCTTCGCTCCTAATGGTAAAACCTTGGCTACTGGCAGTGGCGATCGTAGCGTAAAGTTGTGGAATCTCTCGGATGGTAGGTGTCTCCAAACTCTGATCGGACATACTTCTCAAGTCTGGTCGGTCGCCTTTAGTCCTGACAGTACGATCCTTGTTAGTGGAAGCGAAGACCATACAGTACGCTGCTGGGATGTCTTAAATGGTAAGTGCCTTCAGATTTTGCTGGGGCACACTAGTGTGGTGAGAGCGGCTGCCTTCAGTCCTGATAGACAATACATAGTCAGTGGTAGTCACGATCAGACACTCAAGCTTTGGGACGTCACTAAGGGGCTCTGCCTCAAAACGCTGAGAGCTAAAAGACCCTATGAAGGCACAAACATTACAGGTGTTACTGGCTTAACTTCGGCGCAAAAAGCGACGTTAATAGCCCTAGGAGCCACTGAGGAAGTGTCAGGACTGCAGCATTAGGTTTGAGAATTTGGGTAGTGTTGTAGATGTGCAGAGATCCCGGTCAATCAACAATGTTCGGAAATGTTCGGATTTGTAAGATACCCATGTGTATTGCAGCTAGCTGAGTCCGACTATGGGGCAGCCTGCTTCGCTACCAACGTTTACACCTTAACAACACGAGTCGCCTAAAAAATTAGTATGAGTAGAGGCTAAGTCTATTAAATCAAAAAAAGGGCGTTATCTTCCCGATCTTCTTAAATTGGCATTCTGTTCAAAATAGAGGAAGATAAAGTCGAGCTAAGTTTGAGTCAATTTCTGTCGAAGCGATCACAGTATCACGCCCTTGTTTTGTTCATGCGACAGTAGCGATAGCGCTGTTTACCGTTTGAAAGTCTTTGAACAAAAATTAACAATAGCCTTTGTCTCCACACCACTTACTGCAATCTTTGATTCCTTCTTTAAGGCAGACTGCGTCCACTATAGCATCACAAATTCCGAGACAAGTTCCCTGAAGCGGTCCGGCAACATTACAAAATTTAACACAATTGAGCTTATCTTTCTCGCAACCTATTTGACGTATGTTAATACAGAGCGTTTTGCAGATCTCACAAATTATTGGGAAATTTGGTTCTACTTCCGAGCGACTCACTGCAGAGCGAATTTGCTCTTGGATTTGCTCTTGAAGTTCGTCGGGTTGAGATGGCGTTTGGGAAGAATTAGTCATGGCTTTAATCCCATTTTGTTAGTTTTGGTATGGTGAATATTGAATTTATAAGCAATCATCAGCGCTTGAAATTCCAGAATCCTACTCTGATTTCTAGAACCGAGCTGTTGACTTCAAGGTTTAGAGTAGAGCTATCAACTGCTTATAGTGACAATGTACTCGTGACTCAATATTCTTTGGCTGTACAACAAACATTATAGGAGGCTAAACCGATCTCTACTAGGGAAGATCGGGGAGTTAAAGAGAAGTAATTACAAATTCCATAAGTATAAATATCAACGCAAGAAATTACACGTGAGTAAAGGTTAAATCCGTTAAGTTCGAAAAAGACCGTTATCTTCCCGATCTTCCTGAATTAGGAATTGTGTAGCAATCTAAAGGAGTAGTGTCAGTAAAATATTTACTTCTCTAAGGCAGAACTGATGTATGGTATAGTAATCGATTTATTCATCAATTACTACGAGTTTGGGCTACAGGTTTAAGTATCAAGTCCCATGTTTAAAACGCCGCCTGCTACTGTTTACAGCCTGTCTTTACGCATGTGTAGATGTATTGGGAAAGTATGCCAAATCTCGATGTTGCTCCGCTCTTTAAAGTACAACCTTAACTTGGGTAGGTTGATATGAAGAAATTTCAACTTCTCGTTTTAGGAATTTTCTTGAGTGCGCTCACCTGCGTTTCGATTGCGATTGCTCAACCCCCTCCAGAGTCTGGGTTATGGCAGGTTTATCAACGAACGCTGAAATCTGCCAAATATGTTGACTTAACCCATACTATTACGCCTTCAATGCCCGTCTGGTCTGGGTTCGGCTCTCCCAAATTCTCAGCCACCATTAATCCTAAAACGGGCAACGCTTACACCTATCAAGCTGATGGCTTTGAGGCAACGAATTATGTTCTTCCCACCGACCAACTTGGCACCCAACTCGATCCACCAGCTCACTGGAATCCCAATTCTCCCTCTATCGATGAGTTGCCGCCCACCTTTGCCGTTCGTCCATTAGTGGTCATTCCCATCCAGGATAAAGTCGCTCAAGATCCTAACTACTCTCTCAAAGTTGAGGATATTCTCACGTGGGAAAAACAGTATGGCAGAATTCCCGAAGGGTCAGTGGTGTTTGTGCGTTCGGATTGGTTTAAGGAATGGTCAAAGCCTGATTTTGCCACTCGCACTAAATTTCCAGGTGTTTCTTTGGCTGCCCTCAAGTTTCTGCACTTACAACGCCGGATTCTGTTCCATGGACATGAACCACTCGATACCGATAGCACTCCGACACTAGAAGGCGAAGCGTGGTTATTGAAGAACGGCTATACTCAAGCGGAAGGCGTTGCGAATTTGGATCGCGTGCCCCAGACGGGGGCATTAGTAGCAATAGGCTATCCCAAGTTTCAAGGCGGCTTGGGCGGATATGCCCGCTATATAGCTATCTGCCTTCCCAACTGGCAATATGGTGCCTCAGTCGGCCAAATCCCAGAATCGCCGCTCCAAAAAGCCACGAAGCCCTTACATTGGGATAAACAACTTGGAGTACGGGTCCGCTCGTAGACGATGTGAATTACAGCACTGCGGCACTTTAACCTGTTACATCGAGGAGAAACAAAATGGGTTCAAGGGATGTTGTGTGCTGACCTGCCAGTTTACGGACTGCAAACTCCTGCTGCGCCTGCTCGTGTGCTGTGAGCGCTCTCAAAAAGTCGATGTCACCTGCTGCCCCCTTGTACTCAAGGCGCTCAAAAAACGGAATTGTGCATCTAGTAATAAGCCACAAGCCGTTCATTGTTAGCCGCCACGGGAGAAGGGATGCCAGCCATCCGATGCTTACTCCAAGGATGCGGAAGAACGAGCGCTGGCGGGGAACTCCTCCGTTGCGACGAATGGCTTCGGCGACGCGCTCCTTGGTCTGAACCTCTAGCTGTGAAAGGGCTTGCCATTGTAGAATGTCTTTGCCATCGCGGCTGTAGCGCGCAGCTGTTGCGTAAGCAGACTCACCAAAGACCTCACCCTGTAGTACGGCGTCCAGTTGGCGAAGGTAGGTGGCTTGTTTCATAATCTTCTAGACCAAACTCCTCGCAGTCGATAAACAATCCAACGACTAGGGCGTGTATTTCTTCTATGTTAGAAAAACAAATAGTCCTTCGAGTCAGTCGCTTAATTTTTGTTCTCAACCTTAGTTATTGCTGTTCAATTGATTATGCCATTTCGTAGATTCATGCACCAAGATGTTAGGGCAACAGCCTTTGGCTGCTGTCCCACTTCATCTAAACGGTGATTGTGGACCCATCAAATTTAGCGAGCGTGAAACCACTGAAAAGCTCGTGATACAATGTCTTACGGTCTTGTAAGACGCTCAAAGCTACTGCTTCACCTAACTTTAACCCTTCAATGAGTTCAGCTCCTACTCTAAGGGCAGGGCCTTTATAATCCAATGAGATAGCTTCAAAATCTGCAGCATTAGTCATCAAAATATTTTCCTATAGCTAACACCGCATTTTGCCCCCCAAAGCCAAAACTGAAACACAACACCTGCCGAATTTCACTCCAACGTGCTGCTGTGACTAGATCCAACTCAAATTCAGGTTCTCTCAACCCCGTACAGGGCGGCAATAGCTGATGCTTCAACGCCATCAGGCAAAAGGCAACCCCCAAGGCTCCAGAGGCTCCGAGTGTATGACCAGTAGCACCCTTAGTAGAACTAACTGGGACGCCCTGAGGAAATATCTGCTGAATCAGCTGCGCCTCATTCCGGTCATTCATCTGAGTTGCCGTGCCGTGGGCATGGATGTAGTCAATCTCAGATGGGGATAGATGACTACGGTCAAGACATTGTTTGATAGCGACAAGCGCACTTCTACCCCCTGGCTCAGGTCTACTGACATGATAACTATCGGTTGTTACGCCAAACCCTAACACTTGACCATAGATTGTTGCGGAACGGTGCTTAGCTGCTTCAGCAGATTCCAGCACAAACACTGCTGCCCCTTCCCCTAACACCAATCCTTCACGGCAATAATCAAATGGATAAGCGCCAGTCCCAGCCAAGGCTTTCATCTGGTTAAACCCTGCCAAAGTTAGTGGTGTTACTGGCGCTTCCACTGCTCCAGCGATCGCTTGCTGACACTGTCCCATCTGGATGAGTTCAAAGGCTTGAGCAATTGCCCAAATCCCAGTTGCACAGGACGCCACTGGTGCCAACACTGGGGCAGTTGCTGTGCCGACTTGATGAGCAACTGCGATGGCGCTCATGTGCGGTAGTGTTTTTAGCCAGTCATCGCTAAATTCTGCAGATGTAAGCAATTTCCGCCCTAGTTGTTCCCATACCGCCTGCTGACTCCGACTCGAACCGAGTACAACTCCACACTCTGGCAAAGGTGTCACTAGTCCCGCATCTGCCAAAGCAGCAGTAACAACTGCATGTGTCAACTCCAGAAACTTAGCTGGTTGCTGACCAATCAGTGCTAGGGGCAATGGTTTGAGTTCCAAAAAAGGTTGGCAGAGTCTAATGCTAGATTCCCCTAAGATTAACTGTTGCCAGCTAGCCGTCACACTTGCGCCCAAGGCGGAAACTAAACCAATGCCAGTAATGACAACATCCATCCCAACAGCTACTCGCCGCCGTTTTTCAGATTCTCCAGTCCCTGAGTGACCTTAGCTGACTCGATCCGATCGCCCTGCTGAATCTTGTCTACCACATCCATCCCTTGAGTCACATGCCCAAAGACTGCATAGCTACCATCTAGGAAAGGTAAGTCTGCCAGGGCAATGTAAAACTGGGACGAAGCTGAATCAGGTGGCTGCGATCGCGCCATTGCCACAGCACCGCGAGTGTGCTGCAATGCTGGCGCAGATGAATTTCCCTCACTTGCTAACGTCTTGCTATAAATTGGCTTGTTCGTACCTTTTGGCTTGATTTCCAAAGGGATAAAGCGTTCTTCACCTGTTTTAGGGTCAACAAAGCCACCAGTCCCTAATTGGCTTTGAGGAAACTTAAGGTCTTTACTCTGTGGGTCTCCCCCTTGCACAACGAACGGCTGGGGTGATCGCACAACTCGATGAAACATGAGCCCGTCATAGACACCCCGATGTACGAGTTCCACGAAATTACCAGCGGTAATCGGGGCGTCCTTGCCATCCACCTCAATCGTGATCGGAGAACCTTTGACCGTCATGACCACAGTGGCGTTACCATCTAATACTGGTAAATTCATTCTTGACTTACTCGCTTGAGTCGCTGAGGCTTCCGTGGAATTTAGAGTTGCAGCCTGTGGGGCTGAGCATCCCACTAGCAATAGCGCACCAATCATCAGAACTGACACCAACCAGTGCTGGAATTTTAGCCACATTGCCAAATCACCCTCTCAATCACAGTATTTCATCATCTCATACCATGGCGCTTTGGACAGTCAGGAGAAGGCTCTATAGACCTTCAAGTGGAACACCCAAAAATCTAGCCAGTCCGGCTCCTTGATTTTCCAGTTCTGTCAACGACAAGGGCTGTCCTACACGCGTGAGGGGAATGTCTCTGCGACCCTTAACTCTTAGATACAGAGCCCGTCGCGGATTTAAACCTTCTTTGATTTCCACTCGCACCGCCTGCACGTCCTGTATCCGGCAACTCAGCTCTATGCGACGGTTCTTCCCTGGAAATCCCCAGCGAAAAATTTTGATTGAGTTGGTTTCTCGATTGAACTCGTTGTAACCGCCTCCCACATCTAGGAGAGTGACAAGCCACAGGTATGAAGCTAGTAACAAGCCAGCGACGCCGTACAATCCCATCACTGCGCCTTGGGGAATAAAGACAAGTTCGGTTGGGTTAGTAAACGGGAGAAAATTAATCTTGAAGTAGCTGGAAAGCCCAGCTAGTAGGAAGCCTGTAGATCCTAATAAGACAATTAATGCCCACCAATAGTTGCTGAATCGGCGAGAACCGATCACCTTTTGATGGAGGATATGTGTTGTAGAGCTATCTGGAGTAGCAGAATTGCTTGTTGTGGAGGTTGTTGGTCCTGTCATGGGACTAGCCTAACGCTTGAAGACTCAGCTCGACTATCCTAGCGCTTGGAGACTCAGCTTGAGAATTCTGCCATCTTTAAGGAATGACTGATCAGTTGAGCAACTTAACTACCTCAGCAGCTGAGGAAACTTGTGTCAAATTGTAAAATTTCTGATATTTTTATGCTAAGAATAGGTCAATGCCAAAGACTAACTCCTGGTAGGATTTGGTTAAAAAGCTCGATCAATGTGATAAGTTAAGAAAAATTAACCAGCCACGCTGGACCATCTAGCCCGTGGCAGAGGGTGTTCGGCAGATTCTTATGAGTTAAAGTTAGTAGCATAGGCAGCTAAATTCTCATAAATCTTCTCAGGTGTCTCAGGCAGTTGAGATCGCCAAAGCCCTGATTCCTCAGAAGCTTTGCAATTTTAGTAAACCACGAGGACTTTAGTTCAATGACAATAGCAGTAGGACGCGCTCCCAGCACGAGAGGGTGGTTTGACGCTCTAGACGACTGGCTCAAGCGTGATCGCTTCGTGTTCATCGGCTGGTCAGGAATCTTACTATTCCCCTGCGCCTACATGGCGCTAGGGGGGTGGCTGACCGGCACCACATTCGTCACATCCTGGTACACCCACGGACTGGCATCATCATACCTGGAAGGCTGTAACTTCCTGACAGTAGCAGTCAGCACCCCACCAGACAGCATGGGACACTCATTGCTGTTTTTGTGGGGACCAGAAGCACAGTGGGACTTCACCCGTTGGTGTCAGCTGGGAGGATTGTGGGCATTTGTCGCTCTGCACGGTGCCTTTGCTTTGATTGGCTTCATGCTGCGGCAGTTCGAGATCTCGCGACTAGTGGGAATTCGCCCCTACAACGCGATCGCCTTTTCCGCCCCGATTGCCGTGTTTGTGTCTGTGTTCTTGCTCTATCCCTTGGGACAATCGAGCTGGTTTTTTGCCCCCAGCTTTGGGGTGGCGGCGATCTTCCGGTTCATCCTGTTCGTGCAGGGCTTCCACAACTACACCCTCAACCCCTTCCACATGATGGGAGTAGCCGGAGTGTTAGGTGGAGCGCTGTTATGTGCGATTCATGGTGCGACAGTGGAAAACACCCTGTTTGAAGATGGGGACAACGCTAGCACCTTCCGCGCCTTCAACCCCACCCAAGCCGAAGAGACCTACTCGATGGTGACGGCGAACCGTTTCTGGTCGCAGATTTTCGGGATTGCCTTCTCCAACAAACGCTGGCTGCACTTTTTCATGTTGTTTGTGCCGGTGACGGGCTTGTGGATGAGTGCGATTGGGATTACAGGCTTAGCTCTGAACTTAAGGGCGTATGACTTTACTTCCCAAGAGTTGCGGGCGGCGGAAGACCCGGAGTTTGAGACCTTCTACACCAAGAACATTCTGCTGAACGAGGGGATGCGGGCCTGGATGGCGCCGCAAGACCAACCCCATGAGCAATTCATATTCCCTGAGGA
>JAFAVL010000168.1 GCA_019242465.1 Chroococcidiopsidaceae cyanobacterium CP_BM_RX_35
GTTGTGCCACAAAATTGCGTTCTAGGGTATAGTGCTGTTGCAAATTCTGTATTCGCAGGAGGGGGAGCGGTTTCCTGAGAAATTGCCCCTGCCCAAATCGCGGTGAGGGATCATCTCTTGACTCCTCACTCCTCTTTTGGAGACTCACTGAACGCATATGAAAAGCTGCCTGCAAGAGCGATTGCGTGTATTCATGTTGTGGTTGTTGGAGCAGCAATTGGGAGGAACCTATTTCAACCGCTTTACCACCGTACATGACAGCGATAGTGTCACAGTACTCCCCTACCAGCGCCAAATCATGAGAGATCAGCAGCAGCGACATTTCCCGTTCGCGGCAGAGGCGCGTTAACTCCTGCAAGATCTGTGCCGCCACAGTGACATCTAGACTAGTGGTGGGTTCATCGGCAACAATTAACTTGGGGTTGAGGAGTAAGGCAAGGGCAATTGCTACCCGTTGCCGCATTCCTCCACTAAACTCGTGCGGATATTGACTCCAACGACTGGCAGGAATCTTAACTGCTTCTAGAGTTGTGATCGCTTGTGCCTTTGCTGCCAAGAGCGATAGTTGAGGCTGATGAGCTTTCAGGGTTTCGATACAGTGATTGCCAATTGTCATTAACGGATTAAGGCGTGTCATCGGATCTTGAAATACCAGCGCCACTGCTTCGCCCCGAAATTGTCTCAATTGAGCTTTTGTCAGATCGAAAACTGACTGTCCAGCAAATGTCACTCTGCCCTCAATCCGAGTTGAGGCAGGAAGTAACCGCATCGCTGCCCGCCCTAATGTAGATTTGCCACAGCCTGATTCCCCCACTAATCCCAGTCGTTCGCCTGGTCGCAGAGCTAAAGAAACACTATCAACTGCCCATCTAAGTTGCTCACTTGTGCTTCGTTGGGGATAGGCGACCTTGAGGTTGTCGATCCGAAATAGGGCTTCGCTCATCTCAGCTATCAGCCTAGGTTTTAAACTTTATTCATAGCTTAAAAGTGGCTCGATTAACCTGCTTATGTGTTGGTAATCTGGAAACGTCTGTACCGAGTTTTAGAGCCTAACTTACCGTCCTGCCTACGTCTGATAATGCACCACGACCCAGTATTTGATGATTCTATAGCGCCCCCGGAAAGTTTTTCCTAACATGCGATTTACCCAATTTGGAAATCAGCTTTTAGTCAACTCTGGTCGGGACGCCTCTTTGCATTCAACTCGGTGGCAGCTCTAAAGGAATCTCACCTAGCAACCCCTTGCGAAAATCAGTTAATAGCTGCCGAGCTGCCCGTTCGGTATCTCCTTGGTAGCGTCGCTCTGCTAAAACATGCAAGTAGGCTTCCCCAGTGAACATGCTGGAATCTAGTGCATAGCGTGATAATAAGGGATGTGGTGGCAATAGACCAGATGAATTGAGTTCCTGTTGTTTAAGCAAATCGACTAGGGCAGCTGCTACTCGCTGATTGTCGTAGGCAGCATCACCGATATCATCACAAATTGCTAACTTGAGTGCAACTGTTTGATCGTCTAACTTCGCTGGGATGACACCAGGAGCATCTAGCAACTCCAGTTGATCGGAGATGCGAACCCATCGCAGTTGTCGCGTCACGCCCGGACGAGCTGCACTCTCTACCACATGTCGGTTCAGTAACCGATTGATTAGGGCTGATTTGCCAACGTTAGGAAACCCGATTGCTACAGCGCGAACTGGACGGGGTAGTAAACCGCGATCGTGCCGCCGTTGATTAATTTCCACTCCAGCTAAGCGTGCAGCCTGTGTGACAGCCGTGATGCCTTTACCGTGCTGAGCATCCGTGAAACAAGGCTCCTCTCCCTTAGCCTTGAACCATTCCATCCACCTCTGCCGGGCTTGAGGCAAAATCATATCCATCCGGTTCAGCACCAATATCCGCGCCTTGCTGCCCACCCACTGAGTCACTTGGGGATGGCGTGTTGCCAGGGGGATGCGGGCATCTCTGACTTCCAGCACCACGTCTACTCGCTTGAGCTGTTCTTTCAGCGCCTTTTCTGCTTTGGCAATGTGACCGGGATACCACTGGATCGGAGGGGAAGTCATAGGATTGAGGATTGACGAATTACCCTAGAGAATAGTTATAGTTACTGAGAGAGTACAGTAAATGGACAAACCAATCGGCTTCATCGGTCTTGGAAATATGGGTTTAGCAATGGCAACCAATCTTGTCCAAGCTGGTTACACGCTCCAAGTTTACAACCGGACTGCCGAGAAGGCACAACCACTGATTGCTCAAGGGGCAAAGTTAGGCGATCGCCCCAGTGATGTGGTGGAACCTGACGGTATCGTCATTACAATGCTAGCTAACGATCAGGCGCTAACAGAAGTTGTATTGGGCACAGACGGTATCCTGGAAAGGCTAGGACCTGGTGGGCTCCATTTGTCGATGAGTACAGTGTTACCTGCTACAGCTCACAATTTAGCAGAACACCACGAGCAGCGGGGTTCTCATTATTTGGCTTCTCCAGTCTTTGGAAGACCTGATGCTGCTGCCGCAAGAAAGTTGTGGATTTGTCTGTCGGGGAATGAGGCAGCTAAAGAACGAGTACTACCAGTGCTAAATGTGCTAGGACAGGGCGTATACGACTTTGGTGAAGATATAGGTGCGGCAAATGTCGTCAAGCTGGCAGGCAACTTCTTGATCGTCTCAGCGATTGAAGCTATGGCAGAAGCTTTTACCCTAGCCCAGAAGCATGGGATTGAACGTACCAAAGTGGCTGAGTTGTTCAGTCAGACGCTGTTCAATTGCCCCATCTACCAAAACTATGGTCGCATGATTGCCCAAGAACAATACGAGCCAGCTGGTTTCAAGTTATCGCTAGGACTCAAAGATATTACTCTTGCCCTACAGACGGCAGGGGCAAGCCAAATGCCAATGCCACTCGCCAGCCTGTTGCACGATCGCCTGCTAGCAGCTGTAGCTAAGGGAAAAGGGGATATAGATTGGACTGGGCTGGCTTTGGGGACTTCAGAAGAGGCAGGAATTAAACTATAATGAATCATATTATTAGGGTTTGGGCGCACTACTCCCGGATTGGATAGGGTTTTCAACGCCGAGCTAGCTCACAAGAGTCTTCGCTATCTATAGTTGTGCAAGTACCCCCAGGGGAATTCGAATCCCCGTTACCTCCGTGAAAGGGAGGTGTCCTAGGCCTCTAGACGATGGGGGCGTCTTTTATTCGCCTTTATTAGGCTAGCGAATATTATTGAACCTGTCAATACTTAAACAAAAATTCCTACTTCTCCTTAGGCAAAGACGACGGGCTTTTTGTCAATTCAGATGAGTTGCGTAGGCGCATCAGTAAACGTCGCATTTGAACAGAAGCGTCTAAATCGGGGACCTCCTCAACCTTAATCTGTGTTTCTAGAGGTTCCATATACTCATCAGACCCAGTTGTAAAAGCTTCAATGAGGAACTCCAGTAGCTCGTCACGATCGCCAAACAAGGCACATTTCTCCTCTACCAACCGAAACTTGAGATGGATTTCGCACTCGTAAACACAGATTTCGTGACTTTTAGCTTGGTAAGGGGCTGCATCAGACTTCATTTTTTTAAAACCATCCCTAAATTTACGGTAATTAAAGTGACATCAGGTCTTAACGGAAGAGCTTTGGGCTTGTTTTTACAAATTTTTTGTTCTTTTAACAACAAAACGTTTTGCGCTTCTTCAGATTATTCATTATATTTTCCAGTCGTATCTCATTTTCCCATATGGCTTGATCCTGACTTGTCTTGCGTGGTTCCAACATCCTCTGACAAATGCCTAATTAGAGGGCAATCACTATTATTCAGCTTTTAAGTGATGAAAAAATAAAATTTACGTGAGGAGTGTGTAATTCATTTAAAGTATTTTTAAATTAAACTGTTATTACGTATAGATGCAAGGTTTTAGTTGTTACAAAAATCATTTTTCTTTCAGTATGTAATCGATGTGACACTAGGAAGAATTATTTCAGCCTTTGTCACTGTTTAAACACTTGATTTAGTGTTCTTACAGGTTCATGCGGATGTAAAGACTCAAACAGTAAATTTGCAGTCTGGAGTAAAAACGACAAGTAGTGGATGTTAAAAATATGCCCAACAAGACAGAAAAGGCGATGGCATTTGCCCTATTGTTCTCGCCGCTTGGAGGAAAAATATCAATGAAGGTAAAATTGTAAAGACTTTGCTATATACGGAAAACACAGAGGAGACTGCTATGAACACTTTGATTCGCGGTGCAATTTTTGTGCTTGACGACAATATAGATACAGATCAGATCATTCCAGCTGAGTACCTGACTTTAGTTCCTTCTCGGTCTGATGAGTACCGCAAGCTGGGAAGCTATGCTTTGGCTGGATTACCAGACCATTATGGCAGGTTTATTACTCCTGGCGAGATGACGACATCATATCCCATCATTGTGGCGGGAGAGAATTTTGGCTGCGGTTCTTCTCGGGAACATGCACCGATCGCCCTAGGAGCTGCTGGGGTGAAGGTAGTGGTTGCGCAGTCTTACGCCCGGATTTTTTTCCGCAACTGCGCTGCTACTGGGGAACTTTACCCTTGGGAGTCGCCAAATCGCCTATGTGACGAGTTTAAAACTGGTCAAGAAGTTTCTCTAGATTTTGCTCACAATCAACTCGTCAACCATACTCTAAATCGAGTGTACGAACTCAAGCCTCTGGGAGAAGTTGGACCAGTGATTGATGCAGGTGGTATTTTCGCTTATGCTCGGCAGACCGGGATGATCTCTCGCTCTTAGAGATGGAGGAACGAGGTAAGGGAACTATGAGAGTTAGAATAAATGCAGCCTCTGTTCTGCAGCATTCTTATGGAAGAAAACTTACTAAAGTCTACGACTCGCCATATCCGGATTTTTTCTGCTGAAGTTGATAGTGCTGGCGAACTCCTTCCTAGCAGCCAAGTCTTGACCTTAGATGTTGACCCAGATAACGAGTTTAACTGGAATGAAGACACCCTGCAAAAGGTGTATCGTAAGTTTGACGAACTGGTAGAGTCTCACACTGGTGCCGAGCTATCAGACTATAACTTACGCCGTATTGGCTCAGCTCTAGAACACTTCGTGAGAGACCTGCTTCAGAGCGGGCTAATCAGCTACAACCTTTCGGGTCGAGTTGTCAACTACAGCATGGGCTTGCCTCAAATCACAGCCGAGTAGGTGATTTGCTCTTACCCTTACCGCTATTTCTCCCACTCTAGTATCATTACCACTTACGATCTCCCTTTTCGTCCACTCGCGCCTGCCGGATAACATCAGAGATTTCCTCTGCATCTTTAACATGGTGTAGAGCCTTCTCCTCCCCATCTGGTTCGTCAACTGTAAAGTAGGTTGGGACCTCAATGTGATCACCTGTGATATCGGGAGAGTCTACAGCTAACTGTTGTGACTTCTCTTCCGTCGTTTGAGGCTTGTCAGAAATGACATCTCCAGGGTTAACGGCGCGATGTGTATCTTTCTCTTTTTGGTTATCCATAATGCTCTGATTAATTCCAAACCGGATTATTTCCCTTTTACTAGGCTAAAGAATGGGAAAACATGAGTCCATCTTTCCAACGGGGTAGTTTGTTATTCGTGAAGTATTGAAACGAGACGGGGCAATGCAAACTTTGTGACTGCAACTTAGCTCAAAACTCTCTGTGACAAATAGCAAACAGAGCAACTCAACGGGTTAGACTGTTATATATTTGACAATGACTTAACAAAGGGTCTTTAACGTGTCAAAACAACCGCCTGTAAGTCCCTGGACTTATAAACCCTGGTGGTGCCAGCCTTGGTCGATTATACTAACTGGAATAGCACTGATAGGTGGTAGCTGGGTGTGGGGAAAACTCCTCTGGTTGACAGTTCTCGTGTCTGTACCAGTACTAACCTGGATGGGCTTCTTTTTATTAGTCTGGCCCTGGATGATAAGGCACAGCGGGATGGTGGATTCGAACGATGCAGAATGACAAGGCAAAGCTCTACTGTCCAAATGACCTCTGTCGGGCCCCTAATAGCCAGGCTAACAATTTCTGCCAGCAATGTGCCACGCCCTTGATCAAGCGATATCTATGGGCTGTAGGGGAGAAAAACGGAGCTTTTGAGCCCGGATTCATATGGCACGAGCGCTACTTGCTAAAAAGTCCTGGTGTATTTTTGGACACCAAACCTGCTTGGTCTTCGGAAACGCTAGTAGTGGAGCTTTCAGAACAGGTTAAAAACTATCTCAAGCTGATTCCCTATCGGTTACATATCCCCCAAGTATATGCTGTAGTACCACCAGTTGCTGAAGATCAAGATGGTGCAGAGGTGCTGCTATTGGAGCAGGCTCCCATTTACCCAGATGGTTTGCCTCAAGCTGGGCAACTGATGCCACAGATAACTGATGTTTGGGATGAAGCCCCGGCAATGCGCCAACTGAATTGGCTGTGGCAAATAGCCCAACTGTGGCAACCCCTGGAGATGGAGGGAGTTGTGACGAGCCTGCTTAAGCCAGAACTATTAAGGGTAGAGGGGCCATTAGTTCGATTGCTGGAATTGCTACCTGTGTCATCATCGCCCCCAACCCTGGTTGCATTGGGTCAGCTATGGATACCTTGGGTGTCAGGGGCAAAAAGTGCGATCGCACTTTTTTTAGAACGGCTGTGTCAGGCTTTAATTCAGGGAGAAGTGCGCTCCTCTGAGCAGCTTGTTGCGGCATTGGACCGAGGACTGGCGCTTGTGGGGCAAGCACAGACACGCACCATAGAGATCACCACTCGCACTGATGCTGGACCTAGTCGTCAACGTAACGAAGATGCTTGCTATCCCCCAAGCGGCAGTACCAATCAGTTACCCGAAGGTGAAGCCTTTGTCATTGTTTGTGATGGCATTGGTGGTCATGAGGGGGGCAATGTCGCCTCCGATTTAGCAATTGAAACCATTCAGCGCCAGATCCAGCAGATGGTGCCTGCCAATACACACGTAGAACCTGTAAACCTGATCGGCAACCTAGAACGCGCTGCCTGTGCTGCCAATGATGGCATCAGCCAGCGTAATGACAGCGAACATCGGCACGGTCGCCAACGGATGGGAACAACCCTAGTGATGGGGCTAGCACAGGCACATGAAATCTACATTACTCATGTCGGTGATAGTCGAGCCTACTGGATTACGCGCAATGGCTGTCATCAAGTAACACTAGACGACGATGTCGCTTCTCGCGAGGTGCGGTTGGGATATTCTCTCTACCAGGAGGCTCTACAACAAGCATCCTCTGGTTCTCTGGTACAGGCTTTGGGCATGAGTCCCTCAGCTTCCCTGCATCCCACCGTTCAGCGATTTGTCCTCGATGAAGACTGTGTTTTCCTTTTGTGTTCCGACGGTTTAAGCGACTACGATCGCGTGGAGCAATTCTGGGAAGCAGAAATTTTACCCATTCTTGATGGCAAAGATTTGGTAACGGTGGGAACACGACTTGTCGAAATTGCCAATGCCGAAAATGGACATGACAACGTCACAGTTGGACTCCTCTACTGTCAGGTTCGCTCTTTTGAGCCAGCTGAGGTTCCAGCCTCTATTGTGCAGGAGGTTGCCGTTCTACCACCTAGCTCGGCCTATCCAACGACTAAGCAACTCGGAACGGATATGAGTGAACCTCTGCCTGACAGTGTTCTATTCTCAGCAATCCCCACCCAGCACATGCAGCCGTTGCCCAGTAGACCTGCCGCTCGGCGTTCCTGGTTGCCGATTTTAGTGGGACTTCTCCTGCTGCTGGGTTTAGGTGGTGTGCTGCTAGGTTACTTGTTCTCACAGGGTATGATCCCATTTGGCTCGACACCACGTCCTAATTCAACCCCCGTAAGTCAGCCAACAACTCCACTAAAGACTCCATAAAGTGGTACAAGAATTTATACGTGCAGCTAAGAACATTAACCTGATTTGGCATGCAGCCATCTGAAAGTCCGTGCTTGAATTTGAGTGTATCTCGTCTTACCAGCAGTGGCAGCAAAAACTATGCCATTTGGGTGCTGAAAGCTCCCTATTTGAGTGGGTATGTTCTCCATGACTGCGTTTGGTCTCAAACCTTAATTCAGTCTTGGCAAGCTTGGCAGGAAATGTTTTCTGCCCATCAATTATTTCCGGCTACTCTAGAACGCAGGGTAGGTGGAATTCTGCTCCTTCCTTCTGAAGATCCAGTTTCACCCCCTCTTAACCTAACTAGCTATAGCAGTCGCTTGATGCAACATCTGGGAACTAGTCTCTTCGGCTGGTTATTTGATGGACCAATTCAACAGAGTCTGGCACAAAGTCAAGGCATTGCCATTGGGCAAGATAAACCTCTCCGGCTGCGGCTGGAAATTCGCGATCCAGATTTGGTTGGTCTGCCTTGGGAAATCATGCAGCCTCAACCAGGTAAACCAGCAATTTCCCTGCCTGGGCAACTGCTATTTAGTCGTACTACTAGTGATGTCGATCCCCTCCCGCCTCTTAGCAATAACCAGAGTCTAAATATCTTGTTGGTACTAGGAGATGTACCTGGTTTTACCGCCAGCCCAACTGCTGTAAATGACAACCTCTACCTGACACAAGAGGCGACGACATTGGTGCAAGCCCTGGAAAGCGGCTGTTCTTCAACAGTTAAGTGCCATATAGATACCCTGCTCCAACCGACTCCAGAGCAGCTGCTCTCACAGCTAGCAACTCAAGCCTACAATATTTTCTTTTATGCTAGTCATGGTCTCAGTGCCCCAGATGGAGGTTTGCTATTCTTAAGACCTGGGGCCCACCCTCAATGGTACCGAATTGGCACAAGCGTTAACCCGTTATCAAGTGACGCTATGCGTAGTCAATGCCTGCTGGGGGGGCTCAACCAGCAGTGGCTAATCAGCTAGCT
>JAFAVL010000233.1 GCA_019242465.1 Chroococcidiopsidaceae cyanobacterium CP_BM_RX_35
GCTTTGAAAGACTGGGTTATTAAAACCAGATACTCCCCTCAGGCTGATGATTTCACCCCACATTGAAGTTGGCAACAGCACAACTCGTGTCTTGCCGCCCTTGCCGTATATATTGATCTGTCCCTCAGTTTCACTACGTGCTTGTAGATCTCGCCAGCGTAGACTACATAACTCACTGACTCGCAGACCGGCAGTATAAAGTAGCTTCAGCATCACTTGGTTACGGAAGTTCTGCTCTAAGCTGATCAATCCTTGGACCTCTACTTCACTAAGAATGCGTTCTGCTAGGGTATTCTTTGCTGCTGGTGCCTTGAGTGGTGCCCCTACATTAATTGGTAACACACCGATCTGACTGCCGAAGGCGAGCAGAGACTTAACCGCTGAGAGTGTACGGCCGCAGCTAGAAGGAGCAAGATTACTCATCTCTAGGGAATCTGCAAAGTCTTGAACATCAGCCAACGTGACTTGCGCCAATGGCTTGTCTACGAAGGTGAAAAATCGCTGTGCATCAGCTTGGTAATACCGTCGAGTGTGACGGCTTCTACCATGTACCCAGAGTTGAATCAACTGCGCATCTGCTGGTGATACTGTCATGACTTTGCCCTCTTTGAACGCAAGATTACCACCCTAATCTTGCGTTCAGCATATCATATGGCTATTTTGAGCAGTTCATATTGGTCATATACCTGTAGGGTTCTCAAGTAACGAAATCTTGAGGGGTGTCAGACCGTATATATTTTCACTTGTGTCTCTTCAAAGTTAATCCAATCTTTCAGCAATGTTTCTGCGTATATCAATTAGAAGAGTTTCAATTTTGGTTTAACAGAGGACTTCACGACCATATGTCAATTTGCAGTTTTGCTCTCTCCCGCCGCTCAGTACTCAGCTTGTCCATCATTTCACTAACCGCCGTTGTACTAGTAAACGGTGTGTCCCGGATGACGCTTCCTGCTCCTGCCGCTGATAACTCGACTGCTATGGTGAAAGGAAGACAGATGGCGGTTCTCTCTGGAGGGTGCTTCTGGGGAATGGAAGCAGTTTTTGAGCATTTAAAAGGCGTCTCTGCTGTCGTCTCTGGCTTTTCCGGTGGTAGTGCAGCAACCGCGAACTATGAAGTAGTCAGTTCTGGAAAAACAGGGCATGCTGAGTCAGTGAAAATCACTTACGATCCTTCGCAGATTTCTTATAGCCAACTTTTGAAGATCTACTTTTTGGTGGCGCACGATCCCACCCAGCTGAATCGACAGGGACCCGATTGGGGTACTCAATATCGTTCAGTCATATTTTTTGCTAACGACGAGCAGAAGCGGGTTGCGCAAGCTTACATCGATCAACTCAATAAAGCTCACTTCTTCCATAAGCCGATTGTGACCCAGTTAGTTCGCTTAAACGGTTTTTATCCGGCAGAGGCTTACCATCAGCACTTCATCGACCGCAATCCAAATTATCCCTATGTGGTAGTGAATGACTGGCCGAAGCTCACTCAACTTCGGGAACAGTTTCCCGACCTGTATAAGCAGTAATTGCCAGCCGCAACAACTGGATGTAGAAGCCAGCAAACATAACTGCCCAAAGATGATGACCTATTTTGTCATGCCAGTGTTACCTAAGAATAGCCTTTTTTTGAACCAAGCCTAGCACACCAACAGATTGTTCACACTACCCATCTTGCTAGGCAAATCCGTTACGCTCTCTAAGGTTCTTGCGTTGTTCCAGCTTCAGAATCACAGGCACAGAGAGGTACATCCAGAATCTGCTCAACAACTGCCGTCACTGTTTCCAAATAGCTTTCAACCCTCGCGCGGGTATTTCCAACTCTTTGACCAACTGCGGCTATTTTTTTGCCATCCACAAATACCTCCTGAAGCGGGTAATTTTGCAGAAACTTCAGCAAGGTAACGTAGTTGTCTTCCCTAGCTGATAGAACAAGAGCAGCTCTCAACGACTGAATGGGAGCAACACGGCGGCGATTATAAACAACCTGACCCATCTGATACAGCAGAAACTCCCCTGGTAGGGAGTTTAAAACCCGATCCAGAGTTAGGAAATTGACTCGGAGTTTTTGATTGAGGAATTCGCGCACAACCTCCGGATCTACTCCAGCCACTCTTAGTTGAAACCGCCGTAGGCGACTTAACTCACCCGTTTCCGCAAAGGTTTGCATATCCTTAACAGAAAATGATTCCTGGAGAATACCGTATCTGAAGATAACTCGTTCGGCTGCTAGAGTTGGAGTCGCATGACTAAATATTCCGGCACTGACACCCATCAGCAAGACACCACTGAACCATGCGAGCTTCGATGTACCTTGGGTAAGCAACCGCTGAAAGGACTGAGGAGAAAGCAACATAACTTTTATAAAAATAAGAGATCGGAAGTTGGTTATGGGCATTTCACTGCCTTTGCGGAAGTTACAGAACCGTCTTCTGCAACTTGACTGGGTGCAACGCCTTCTGATCTTGTTGAAGTGGTTGGACAATCACACACCAGGTTTTGCAAAAACAGCCTTACCGTCTCCACAGCTGGTTGTACCCGTTCAACAAACGCACTCACTCGGTTATAGGCTCTTTCAACACGGGGAAGTTGCACCACAATTCCCTCCTCAGGATAATTGCCAATCACCTCCAATATGGAAACTCGTTGGTTGTTCCTGTAGGAAGTTGCCAACGCAGTTCGCAACGGTTCCAGGTTATCCGGTACGGTGACGGAAGTCAGAACATTGTTCAGTTGGAGCAACAAAAAGTCAGCGGTCGGATTTCTGAAGTTCTGCCTACTAAAAGGGCGAGTAATCACAATCTCATGGGTCAGTACTGTGCGTACAGCCTGTGAAGTTCTGGGGATCTTTGCAAAGATGTTCTGCAAATCTGTCCGTTGCGTTTCGCCCGTCTCGACAAATGTTTGAAAATCGCTGAACGGTACAGATACTCGTGATTCGTTAAATACCAATGTAACGGTCTCGATTGCACTGGCGCTGGTACTAAAGGCAATACTGGCGCTAACAGCCAGAAACAGGCTTGAACCTGAAAGCCTAATTCCTGGCACCCTCTTTAGTAGAGGCACTTGAAGCTGTTGGTGTAAAACGGTAAATAGCATAGGTTAATTTTTGACGATAAGCATGAGCTGTCGTTGAATTTGGAGTTAACAATGCGATTACGCCCACCTGAACAAGGGACGTGACTGGCTTTGCCAAGCTCTAAAGGATTGGTTGAAAAGGCTGCTTGTACAGCAGAGTTATAAGTTCTTTCTCAGACTACTCAATTAAAATATGAAACTCATAGGAAGCTTATAGAGATTGAGAATTCGCACTATAATGGCAACACGCGCTTACCTTCTGCTAAGTGCAAAACGCGATGTAAGGGCAGCAAAGCGGTTTTTATTGCAAAAACTTTAGAAGAAAGAATTGCTTATACAGCTACTCCCAAAATTTCAGCAATGAATTTAGTCCGCTTTTGAACGGTCCTTTTCCCTAAAGCTACCCTCTATCCTCCTCAGCGAGCAGAGCTTCCATTTGAGTCAACAAAGACTCTAAGAGCTGACATTTGTGAGGATTGTCCCACAACTTTGACTTTTTGACTTTCTTGTAGGTAGATAACAGGCGATTTTGAAGTTCCTCTCGTTCTGTTAGAGGTTGGTCAGCTTTAAGTCGCTCTCGGATTTGACTTAGGGTTAGGGATTGGGCGATCGCTTCTTCAAGTAACTCCTGCTGCTCTAAGTCCGACTCTATCTTGGCGATTTCCTTAGCTTTAGTGTACTCAATTTGTTTTGTGCCCAAGGCTTCGAGGATGGGTTCGGGAAGTTTGAGCAGAGGGAGTCGGGTGTGAACAAATGATTGCCAGTTCATGCGACCTAATGAAGCAAACACCTGCTCAACAATTTCAGCATCGGCGCTACCTAAAACGTTTTGGGTAACCCTCCCCTTTACTTCATTTTCCAGTCGATAGAGTAAGGAGGTAACTCCGGCAATATTAGATTCCAATCGCATTGCCAAAAGCTGGAGAATAGCATCTGTTTCCTCAACTCGGCTCAAATCTTCTCGTTGCAAGTTCTCAACTAGTGAGTACTGATGGGCTTGCTCATCAGACATTTCCCACACGATTGCTGGGACATCTACTAAACCTACAGCCAGTGCTGCTCGGTATCTTCGCTCACCAAACACCAACTCAAACTTGTCTCCCTTACTAGGTCTCACTAATAGAGGCTGAAGGATTCCATTACAGCGAACCGACTCAACCAAGGACTGCATAGAGTGAGGGTCAAAATAGCGCCGGGACTGAGAATCAGTACTGATAATTTTTTGTAGCGGTATAGTGACAGTGACAACTGGGGCCTTTGTAGAGGAACACTCTTCTGACAGAGCTACATTTGGTCGCTTGGCTCTATTGGCTGACTGTATTTTTGGTTGCTGGGGACCCATCTGTCTCCACCCATATAGACCGTTCGTTCAAATTGAACTGATCAAAGCTCACCAAGAGCATACTAATATCAGCGCTCTAGACCAATATCACCTCACAATAGATTTAGGTTCTAAGCTATTTTAAGGGCAATTCTTGCATTCTTTAAAGCAGAGACAAGATTTATTTGTAGGCTTTGCCACAGTACGCACAAAACCGATGCTTGGTTGAAGTCATCGGCTCACTACAGCTAACACAACGTTCGCGCAGCGCAGTTCCACAAGCAAAACAATACTTAGAACGCACATGCAACCACATTGACTCTGCCTCAGTCCCAGGCACCCAGCAATTGGGGCAAATCTTCAGCTGTTGCACTGTCGTCACCGGGACTCCCCGGCACACCGCCTCCAGATATAAATCTGAAATCTGTAATGCCCTCGATAGCCCAACCTTAGTTTTGGCGGAAAGTCGAGTTGTCTTACCTCCCTCAATCTTACCCACGCTCATCAAATGGATTCCCGACCTTTTGGCTAGCTCAGCTTGACTTATATTCATCCCTGTCCGCACTCGTCGCACGTATTCTGCTAATGATTCACCCGGCTTCGGTGGTTTGTCAGTTTCAACAATCAACATAGAAATGAATACAAAAGTAATATTTTTTAGTGTATTATACCTTGAGTACACTAAAATACTTTTTGTT
>JAFAVL010000455.1 GCA_019242465.1 Chroococcidiopsidaceae cyanobacterium CP_BM_RX_35
ATAATATCCATACGCGCATACGCACTGAAACTGTAGCCAGCGATCCACAATACTAGTAAAGTTGGTATCCCCATCCAAAAGATTTCTATCTTCCGACTGCCTCTAGAGGGATGTCCTTCGCTGTAATCTCCCTCACGTGCCCGGTAGAAGATCAGCGAATATACCTGTAGACCAGCAACTCCCAGGAAGATGACCGAACTCATCGTGACTAGGAAGCTAAAGAGATCATCAACTCTTTTGGCATCTGTAGAGGCTTGTACTGGCATCCAGGAGTACGCCTGCTGTCCAAGCCAGAAGCTGAAGGCGAGAATTGCCGCAGCACAAATACCCAATACCAGATATTCTAGAATTCTGAGCATGTCATAAACTTCTGTAGAATTAGTGAACGTTCTTGGGGCTTTTAGCTAGATTACTTGAGTACTTCGTTGGGGTTTTTGCCCAGCCGGAGTAAGTTGGCAGCAGTCGTGTTCAGTCCAAAGTCGCCTCCCAATTGTCCCCCCAGCGTTCCTTGTAAGTACATGATGGCTATAACCACAATGGCTGCTAACAGGTAGAGCCACTGCACCTGCCTAACTTTTTCAGACCGCCAATGGTAGCGCTGCAAACCTCTCCACACGGTTAAGGTAACAATGGCTGCCAAGAGAAAGATACCACCTAAACCATGCAAGACCATTGTCGAACCAGCTGACAACCCCCAATGACTCTTCTCGCCAGCTGGTGGGTTCGCTAGTACGAGTTCGAAGAAGCCCATCGCTACGGTGAAAAATGTCATGACCGCTGCACCTAGTAGGTTGTACCAGCCGACATCATAGAAGCCCGAGCGCAGGGCAGTGAAACCGAAATATTTGAGGATCGGTCGTCCTAAGGGAAAGAGTGTTCCTGCCACATCAAAGGCGATGGCAATGATGAACAGACCTATCGTAAAATGTACCAAATTCGGATGGATTGGTAACTCGTAAGGTAGTCCGTTGATACCTGGTTCAAACCACAACTGACTAGAAATCTGCGAGTTCATTTCAACACCCCCTGCTGCATCGCTTCAACGACTGGCTTCACATGCAGCCCGTATTTCCAAACTAGCTGAGTCCCAAGATACACCTGGAAGAAAACCAGGCAAATTAAAGCCGTTGCTAAACCCAGATAAGCAGGTGGAATCTTCACAGGATTACGATCGCGAATGACAAAGCGCCAAGCTGTAACGGCAACAACAATAGCCCCGAGCGACCAGCCAGTGAACATGTGATAACCCAGTACCGATTCAGCCGCCGCGTAGGGTTGCGCCAAACCCGCTTCAAACTGTCCCATGATGATAGCGAGAAAGATGGCAACCGAGGCGACAAGCATGTTCCAACTACTCACCTCGAATAGATGGTGTCTACGGGTAAAATACCCTACCACATCGCAGAAAAAAGCAAAAAACACCATTGCAATCACAAAGTGGACGATGATGGGATGAAGGGGATCGGGGTACGGCAGACCCTCGAGATTTAGAGATAAAGCAGGCATCACTTTCTCCTATACAGCACTCAAACACCAGGATGACTTCTGCTCTGTTCTAGGCTCGTTCTCAAGAAGCAATTGGCAATCATCCGCGATCAGCGACTGGCAAACTGGCTTAAAGCCCATATGTCCGCCTGCTGTTCTGCACATTTGTTTTCTGAAAACTCATGAGGAAACTACTCTAAAAGACAATCTTATACCTGACATTCTCTTTTTTGAAAACACACCTTCAAAAAAATTTATTATAAAGTTGTCCTGTAAAAACCTATGTTAAGGTTGGTGTTTTCTTGAATTTTAAAGAACTATATCTATAGTATTTGGTAGTTTACGCAATAAAGATGAAATAAACGTGAAATTATTATACACCTCTAGAAACGAACGCTTACCCCTCATTGGGAGGAGGTACTCGTTTTTACAAAAGTTATAAATTAAGCCTGGGAAGAAAGGATGTGTTCAGGGAAACCAAGAGTTTCTGCCATGCCACTCATGGAGATTTATGCAAAGTAAGAGTATATTAAACTGCTCCGGTCAAGCCTAGATAACAAAGTATGGGATTTAATACTAGACGTTGCCAAGGCAATGGATTTGACTACAGTAGTCCTTTCAAAAGTTGTGAAAACTATTTTTTTACAACCTGTCTCAGTGTAGTGTTTGCAAAACATGCGCTTAGCACGGAGAAAGCAGGCGCTCTTGATGCTGAGAGCGCAAAGAAAAGAAGTAGTGATTTTTACGGATAATTTAGAAGCGCTCGCTATATCTAAGAATTGTGGCGTTCTAGTTTAGGTTTTGTGGTATTTATCCTAATTGATGACATCGATAAAAAGCAGAATGGTATTCTTGAAAATCAACAAATCTGTTGCTAGAGTCGTTTTTTGTTTAAGCTCACATTATTTGTTCAAAAAGTGAATACTTCTCTACTATCTGAGTAAAAAATGTATATTTATTTCTTCTGTCCAGACTCGTGCTTGTGTCACCCACTTAGCTTGCGATATCGCCAACAGGAGTAGCATTATGACCTATCAACCGATCCAAAACCATGGGCTCATAGGGAACATGTACACAACAGCCTTGGTGGGGTTAGACGGCGCTATTGATTGGTTTTGTTTTCCAAACCATGATTCGCCCAGTATATTTGCTGCGATGCTTGACGATCGTAAGGGCGGGCATTTCAAGATTGCACCTATGAGCGCCGAAGTGACTCACAAGCAGTTCTACTGGCCTGAAACCAATATTTTGATAACGCGTTTCCTGACACCAGACGGTGTTGGAGAAATTAGCGACTTTATGCCTGTAGGAATGAGAGTACAAGAGCCTGGATTTCAGTGGTTAGTCCGGCGCGTAGCGGTCGTGCGCGGTTGCTTAGATTTTAGTTTAGAGTGCCATCCTGCTTTCAACTACGCCCGAGATGAACACCAAACAACACTGAATTCTGAAGGTGCGGTCTTTCACTCAGGAGCGCTCAGCCTCGAACTCTCTACAGATATCCCACTACAACAACAAGGCAGTGGGGCGGAAACCAAGTTTACCCTTCACTCAGGAGAGACGGCGGTGTTTGTACTGCGGGAAACCAAGTCTGGCAGTCAACTTCCTCTCAACCAATCGCAAGCAGATGAACTGTTCAACAATACTGTTGAGTACTGGCGATGCTGGCTTGAGCAATGCACCTACAAAGGTCGGTGGCGCGAGATCGTCCATCGCTCAGCGCTGCTGTTGAAGCTACTAACCTATGAGCCAACTGGAGCAACTGTGGCAGCGCCCACCTGCGGTCTTCCAGAGAGGCTCGGCGGCAAACTCAATTGGGACTACCGCTACACCTGGCTGCGGGATTCATCCTTCACGATATATGCACTATTAGAACTCGGTTTCAATAACGAGGCAGCCAGATTCATGGATTGGATAGAGTGCCGTTGCCACGAGCGCCAGCCGGACGGTTCCTTACAAACCATGTATGGGATCGACGGACGTCACGACCTAGGTGAGGAAAGCTTGGACCATCTGGAGGGCTACAAAGGTTCGAGCCCGGTACGGATTGGTAACGGTGCTTACAACCAATTACAACTGGATATTTATGGAGAGTTGATGGATGCAGTGTGTCTCTACAATCAGCATGGCGATCCAATCTCGTATGAGTTTTGGACTGAGCTGCGCCAGCTTGTGAACTGGGTTTGTGACAACTGGCAGCGGCAAGACCACGGTCTTTGGGAAGTGCGTCACCAAGAGCAACACTTTGTGTACTCAAAGGTTATGTGCTGGGTGGCTATTGACCGAGGTCTGCGCATGGCGGACAATCGCTCGTTTCCGGTGGAGCGGGAGCGGTGGTTGAAGGTTCGAGACCAAATTTATGAGGAGATTTTGGCTTTGGGATGGAATGCTGAACGCCAGGCTTTCACCCAGTATTACGGCAGTGACTCTTTAGATGCCAGCAACTTGATCATGTCCATGATATTGTTCCTCTCTCCCGCAGATTCCCGGATGCTGAAGACTCTAGATGCGATCAATCAACCTCCAGAGCAGGGAGGGCTAGTTTACAATTGCCTGGTATTTCGCTACTTGGAAAAATCGTCTGAAGGAGCAGAGGGAACCTTTAATCTTTGCACATTTTGGCTAGTTGAAGCTCTAGCCCGAGCTAGGAAAGTGGATAGCGCCCGACTCGAGCGCGCCCGGCGCCTGTTTGAAGAGATGCTGAGCTATGCCAACCCACTGGGGCTTTATGCCGAGGAAACGGGTCCAAGTGGCGAGGCGATGGGGAATTTCCCCCTGGCTTTGACCCATTTGTCGTTGATCAGTGCCGCATTAAAGCTAGATCGGGCGCTCAAAAGTAGTTCTGGGGGATGATACTAATTCAAATTAGCCTTGAGGTTGCGCCAGCTGCGGCGGCAGAGCTGCCGTTCTGACTGCTACTTGTATAGATCGCCCCTGGCGCTGCACTTGCATTTGTAACTGGCTACCCACTTGGGTATTTTCTACTATTCGCTGAACTTCCTCAGATGTATTCACAGACTGATTGTTGATTTTTTGAATGACATCGCCTGGCTGAAGTCCCGCTTGAGCAGCTGGAGAGCCAGGCAGAACATGGACAATTATGACACCCTGGTTTGCTGTTATATTGATCTGACCATTGGAGGCATTGCTAAGTTGTTGCTTCAGTTCTGGTGTCAGCGATGCCATCTCAACTCCTAAAAAGGGATGCTCAACCTTGCCCTTAGTCACCAATTGCTTTGCGATTGATTGTGCTGTATTAATTGGGATAGCAAATCCTATTCCCTGAGACCCTTGAATAATGGCTGTGTTGATGCCAATCACCTGGCCTTCAGCATTTAGTAGAGGACCTCCCGAGTTCCCAGGGTTAATAGCAGCATCAGTCTGAATGAAGTTTACCGGGTCATGGCTAATACCAATATCAGCGCTAGCACGGTTAGTTGCACTAATAATGCCAGAAGTGACAGTGTTGTCTAAGCCTAAGGGATTGCCTATGGCGATCGCACTATCTCCAGGCTGCAACTGATCTGAATTCCCCAAGGTAACAGAAGGCAGGTTGGTTGCCGGAATTTTAACGACAGCAACATCAGTCACTGGATCTTCTCCGAGTACCTGTCCTTTAAAAATCTGACCATTTTTGAGCGTCACACTGACCGTACTGACACCGTTAACCACATGCGCATTAGTCAGAATCTGACCATTGGGATTAATGATAAATCCAGAACCAATACCGCGTACTATCTCCTTATGCGGTGATCCAAAACCGAAAAACTGCCTAAAAAATGGGTCGTTAAATCCTGCTGGTGCCTGAGCAGTTATTGTCCGGGTGGAATCGATACGAACCACAGTCGGTCCCACCTGCCGGACTGCTGCAACTATAAAATCGCGGTTTTTTGGTGGAAGTGAACTATCACTTTGGTTCTGATTGGGTGTACTAGCCGTGGACGAAGTTGGAGTTTGTTGAGACTGTAGATTAGTGTTACTAGAAGGTGGCGATGAGCAGCCACTTAGAGCTGCCCCCGTCGCAGCTAATGTTAGCAATAAAAAGATGACGTCTCGCCGCCAATCCTGATAACAGAACTCACTAGTTTTGCCATCTATGATGTTAGATTTAACACCATAGTAGTCCGGTTTCAAACGACTAACACCAGAACTCAACATCTTTCGATTTACTATCATCGGTTCCACTACTCTTTTAA
>JAFAVL010000638.1 GCA_019242465.1 Chroococcidiopsidaceae cyanobacterium CP_BM_RX_35
TCTATTCAGTTTAAGCCACAAAGCTCGAATTTCTCCCTTGACCGAGAAGAAGCACCTGGATTTCGGCTACTAAACCTCTATCGTGATGGTAGATGGGAGACGAGAATTGAGCGTGTTGCTTATACTCATCAGCTAAATCTGGCTGCCACAGGTTATTAGACCTTCACCTCGTCAGCAAAACTATCCCAACGGACAAAGTGAAATGGTCCGGCAAGAGCTCCCCAAAGCTGCTCATCAGTTTCTGGATCGCGTCCTCGGTCGAGGCTAGTAAATTCGTCTTGGTCAATTTCAAATTCACTATCGAGATAAGTGTTTCTACCTTGGCGTAAAACCATGCAGGCTTTACCAGGCTCGACTGAGCCTTTGAAGCTGTGCCCAGTCCACTCAACAATCATGTTGCAGCCCGGTAACTTATTCAACTGTTCTACTGTCAAGGTTTTAAAGCGCTGCGGTTGGCGAGATGCACCATAGAACTGCTGTTCTTGTTTGATGCTGTAGTTTTCAATTTCGATGTGATCTCCAACCTCCAACAACTTCAGCACCCGCACCCGATAGGGCTCATTGAGCATATAATCGTAGGCTTGCTCGACATACAGGCTCACCCCTGACAGGAGTTCTGGGGGCAAGGGACGCATACAAACGCGAATATGGGCGAAAAACGGCGGATTCTCAAAAGCTTGTTGCTGGTTGCTGAAATCAGCTGCCATCCAGCGAGCTAAAGTTAGGATATCCGTAGAATGAGTCATGACGTTAGTTGACGACAACGCTATTGCTGGGAACGGTCTTGTGAGTATTTTAGAACCTGTTGGGAAGAGGATGTGCAATGTTGGCACGACTGCCGCTATGTTCTGGCTCTTGTTGTGTTGCAGCACTGTAGCCCTGGCACAAAACGGGTCGTCTAAGTCAGAGCCATTTCCTCTGAATCCCCTAGAAAGGCATACCCCTGATATCCTACTACCCAACTCAAAGGAAAAAAAGAATCTGCCTTTGACCCCTGTGGAACGTCAAAAGCTAGAGGCAGATTTGGATAACCTAGATGCATATGCGCAAGCTAGGTTGAATGCAGGAGATAGCATAGCCGCATTCGACTTCTGGAACCGGGAACTGCGATTGCGTCAAGCGCTAGGACCTATGGCAGAAGTACAAGCACTCTCCAGGGTGGGAGCGATCGCTTGGAGCAACAATCAGGCAAAGGAAGTGCAGATTATCACCCAGCGATTGCAAGTGATCCAGCAGCAGGCAAGTGTCCAACCAGTTGACAATCCAGAACTCTGGCAAGAGCTGGGACAGGCTTACCAGCAATTGCGAGTCCCGCAACAGGCACTACAGGTTTATCAGCGAATTCTAGACATCGAGCGCCGACAACAACAGGACATAACGACTCAATCGGAAACTCTCAAGATAATTGCTGAACTCCATCTTGAATGGTTTGAGTATCCTCAAGCAGCTACAGTTTATGAAGAGTTACTAGGTTTAGCTAGGAAGCAGGGCGATCGCGTTAATGAGGAGAGCTATCTACAACAACTTGCTTACATCTATGAGCAAGCCAACCAGCCGCAAAAAGCAATAGCAGCCAAGCAACAACTAGCAGAATTCTACCTCAACGAGAAAGACTTAACCCAGCTACCAAGGCTAAAACTCGGAATCGCCTCCGATTATGCCTCTCGCGGTCAAGTAGAGGCAGCATTCCAGAGCTATAGAGAAGCTTATGCCTCCGCTTGGTCACTACAACAATATTACCTTGCTGCCGAGGCACTACAAAAATTAATTGCGCTCTATCGATCTAGGGGTCAGACTAAAGCAGCTTTGGAAACTAGTCAAATTCTTTTACAGGCAGATGCTAATTCGAGTGACTATTACGGCATGATGAATGCTTATGACCAAATCGGGCAAATCTACGCACAGATTGGTAATTATCCCAAAGCCAAAACTGCATACCAAGATGGATTGAAGCTGGCACAACAGCTACAGTATCAGGAGAGGTATTTCACCCAGCAAATTGAGCAAGTCAGTCAAAAGCTCCCTAAATAGACGCTTCAGTTATGCCTGTCTACAACCTCGAACAGTTATTCTCTAGATGGTCTAGCACCGTAAAGCTTAGCTCCCCTAAAGTCGGCACCAGCTAGGGTTGCACCACTCATATCGGTGTTGTATAGCTTAGCGGCAGTGAGTTTAACCCCAGTTAGATCTGTATCACTCAAACTCGCATCGCTAGCAAAAACTTTGGTTAAATTTGCGCCTTGAAGGTTTGCCCCAGTTAGGTCAGCACCCTCTAGGTTTGCAGCTTTTAGGTTTGCCCCTCTTAAATCAGCTTCCCTCAAGTCTGCCCCAAGCAAGTGAGCTTGCTGTAGGTTTGCTCCTGACAAATCACAGCGGCGACATGCCCCAGTTTCTAGTAACTGCCTAACCTGAGCGGGATTTTCAGCTCTAGCGGGTAATGCTAGACACACGGTGCCCAATAAAGCTGCGGTTGCTAGAATTCTTGATTTCATCTTCCTCACCTCAAGTGGTACAGGAACACTTAAGTACCTATACTTACAGAATCCCCTACAGATATGTTTTTGCACTCCTCCATCTGGAGTAACCGCAGGAGTGAAATCCGCTCCTTCAGCCGTCAAGTCATAACTACCATGCCACCGTCAAAAGTCTTAAATTTTATACTGCGCTAGTCTACCGATAGGCGAAGTTCAAAAGTGAAATGGCAAGGTAGCTCACTCAAACTAAATCAATTTAATTAGCTACCCTGTAACAGGGCTTCTTGCTATAGGAGGTGTAGAAATGCGCTCTCAACTTTGGGCGATCACTGGGTCGGTAATGCTAGCTGTTTCAGGTACACCGCCCGCCAAGGTCCAGATCCCCTTTTTACCCAACCTACCATCTTCCAATCAGTCTAGTCAGACTAGTAGTCAGCCAAGTAATAAATCAGATAACACCAAAATTGTTTCTGGTTGGGTGCAGTTGGATGGTCGTCGTCTATTCCAGGTAGCGGCATCAAAGGACCAACTTCTAGAGCGTCTACAGAATATTCAACAAAATCTGGACCGGATTAGCCAAGATTACTTTCAACAAAGTTCGCCAGCTCTTAGTGTGCAGATCCGGAGTGTGCAGCGCCAGAACAAGGAGTTTCCAGTCATATATGTCAATGACCAATACCTGATGACCGTCACGGACCAAGATGCCAACCAGCAACGTCTAGCAGCCTCAGTGTGGGCAAAGCAACTCGAACCCGTGTTGCAAAGGGATCTGGAACGAGGTAAGCACGAGCGACAAACCCATTTTTTAGTCCATCAGGGTCAAGTCACCCTTGGAATCGTACTGGCAATGATCGCGACCAGTTCAGGAGTTTATCTCTTCTTGCAGCGTCGCTTAAGACGGCAAACACCAAAACCTATTACCTCGGCTACTCCCTCCACACAGCCGATTGCCAACCAGCTGAACCAACAGCAGCATCGAAACCTTAAAGAAGTATGGCAGCGATTGTTTCAGTTCACTCAAACAGCAATTTGGGGAGGTGGAACCCTAATTATCCTTGGTCTATTTCCTTACACCCGACCAACACAGGCATGGATTCTGACATTCCTGCAAATTCCTTTACGCGTGGGAGTTGTTATCCTGGGCAGCTACATGGCAATCCGTCTGAGCTACGCCCTAATCGACCGATCTACCACGGCCCTAGCAACTGGTATTTTCCTAACTCCAGAAACCTCTCAAAGGCTGCAGCTCAGAATTTCTACGATTTCTGTGATTACCAAAAGCCTAATTACCTTTGTCTGGGTCGTCATTGGCTTCGTGCTGATCTTGATAGCGCTAGGCGTGGATACCGCTCCTTTGCTAGCTAGTGTTGGTCTGATTGGTGTAGCGCTATCTTTAGCCTCCCAAAACTTGCTTAAAGACGCGATTAACGGCTGTCTCATTATCCTAGAAGACCAGTACGCCATTGGCGATGTGATTGCAGTAGGCGACAAGGGGGGCTTAGTGGAAAAGCTGAATTTACGCATTACCCAACTACGCGATTCAGAGGGACGATTGATCACAATCCCCAACAGTGAAATCAAAGCGGTCGCTAATCTTTCCAGCAGTTGGTCGCGAGCAGACTTAAACATTCCGGTTGCCTATAATACTGATGTAGAGCAGGCTTTGCAGCTAATTAAAACTGTGGCGCTGGAGATGGGTAGCGAACCTCAATGGCAAAATCTGATTTTGGAGACGCCGGAAATTTTAGGGGTAGATGATTTTGGAGAGCGGGGCGTAGTGCTGCGAGTTTGGATCAAGACCCAGCCCCTCAAGCAGTGGGATGTGGCAAGGGAGTATCGTCGGCGCCTCAAAATCGCTTTCGATGCAGCCGAGATGCCGATTTCTTTGCCCCAGCAATCTGTTTGGGTGAATGATGTCCACCCAGTACCATCCCAGTTCGACGGCAGAGGTTCCACTTCCAGATAAACTAACGAGAGGGTACAGTTATAGTTGGGGGTTTTTGGTGCGCCTGTTTACGACAGTGGTGGCATTACGCTGCTACTTAAGTCTATGCCGATTGCAGAAGAGTGCTGGGGGAGCATCTGACCAAGCAATCGGTCTGGTTCCCACGATGGGGGCATTGCATGCTGGTCATCTGAGTTTGATCCAACGGGCGCGGCAAGAAAATACAACAGTCATTGTCAGCATCTTTGTCAATCCCTTGCAATTTGGTCCAAATGAAGATTATCAACGCTACCCTCGTTCGCTACACCAGGACCAGCAGCTCTGTGAGCAGGCTGGAGTAGATGCAATTTTCGCCCCCAGTGCCCCAGAAATGGGGATAGTGGATCAAATAGGCTCCTCCCTACCAACTCAGGTTGTCCCCCCAAAAGCTATGACTTCGGTTTTGTGCAGCGTGACTAGACCTGGACATTTTCAGGGGGTGGCAACGATTGTGACCAAGTTGTTAAACTTGGTACAGCCTGACCGAGCCTATTTCGGTCAGAAGGACGCCCAACAACTGGCAATCATTCAGCAAGTTGTGGCGGATCTCAATTTACCAGTAGAAATTATTGGCTGCCCAATAGTGCGTGCCGCCTCTGGTTTGGCTTTAAGTTCTCGCAATCAGTATTTGAGTCCAGAGCAAAAAGAGCAGGCGACAATACTGTATAGCAGTTTGCAAGCGGCTATTAGGGCATTTCATGCCGGAGAGCGTCGAGGCAATGTTTTGATTGCCACCGCCAAGACAGAATTAGCGATGGCAAGTGCTGTTCAGATAGAGTATGTTGAATTGGTCCATCCTACTACATTAGTGCCTTTGGAAAAAGTGGAGGAGGCTGGAATGCTAGCGATCGCTGCTAGTTTGGGTTCTACCCGCCTAATTGACAATGTTGTGCTGCGCGACCATCAGCCAATTGTAGCGATTGATGGTCCTGCTGGGGCCGGAAAATCGACGGTAGCTCGTCAGGTTGCTCAAACCCTAAAATTACTTTATCTCGATACCGGTGCAATGTATCGGGCATTGACGTGGCTAGTATTGCAACTGGGAATTCCTTTGGAGGACCAATGCGCGATCGCGGAATTAGCAAGTAGCTGCGAGATTCAACTTGCTTCCAGTGCTGACCCACAAAACCCGCTGCGGGTTTGGATTAATCACCAGGAGGTCACTCAGGGCATTCGCACTTTAGAAGTGACATCCCAGGTTTCAGCGATCGCCGCTCAGCCTGCTGTCCGCCGGGCACTCGTCAAGCAACAGCAATGCTGGGGTCAAAGGGGAGGTTTAGTGGCTGAAGGTCGCGATATAGGTACCTACGTCTTTCCAGATGCTGACTTGAAAATTTTCTTAACGGCTTCTGTCCAAGAGCGGGCGCGGCGACGGCAAGTGGACTTTCAACATCAAGGTCAAGCAGATATGAGTTTAGCTCAGTTAGAACAGGACATTGCCGAACGCGACTGGAAAGATAGCACTCGTGACGTTGCCCCATTACAAAAAGCAGCAGATGCGATTGAGATTCAGACGGATGGTCTGAGTGTGGAACAAGTCACGGCTGAAATAGTTAACTGCTATCACAGGTATGTGTCTGTGAACCAGGAGAATAAGACTTAAGCAAAGCCAAGAAGCGCGAGGCGATTCATTTTTCCTCTCCTAATGGCAGAAAAAAAATTGCGATCAAACCTGGTATGGTCGCAAAAAAACTGATCAAAAAATAATCCTCATAACCCATCCATGTCTGGAGATAGCCACTCAATAGACCTGGAATAAACATGCCTGTTGACATCAAGGCTGTTGTGATCGCATAATGCGACGCTTCGTATTCAGATCGGACAGTACTCATCAGAAATACAGTGTATGCCGACACACCAATTCCATAAGAAAACTGCTCATATGAATTAACAATATATATCCAGATGCTACCTGGTTTATATGCTGCTAAAATCCAATACAGTAAGATTGCTGAGTTTTGAATGATTGCAGTTGGCCAAAGCCATTTCTTTAATCCTTGTTTGGCGACAAGATATCCACCGATTATTCCTCCAAATAGCAAAAAAACTATTCCAACTATGCCATATAAAAATCCTATCTCAGTAGTAGGAAGTCCTAATCCGCCTCTTCCAACTTTATCCATTAGAAAAGGAGGTGCCATTTTTAACATGAAGGCGTCGCCAAGTCGGAATGTCGTTATGTAGATAACAATCCAAACAATTTTATCTTGCTCAAAATAAGTCTTGAATACTTGAGCAAATTTGTTTTCTTGCTTTATATCATGTGAGATTGATAGATTTGGTTTGAGAAAGGGAAGATACCAAGTTTGAAAAGCATAAACTGTCAAAAATATTATGCCGGAAATAAAAAATGCTAATGCCCATCCTATTTTTAACGGCTCAAGGTCAAGGTTTGAGCCAAAAAGTGAAAGATGTACATTATTAGAGCTGGTCTGTGCATATAGATTTGCCAAGTAACCAGCTAAGAAAACTAAGCCGCCGTTACCTGCGAGCCAGGCGAATTTATACGCTGTCGTTTGCACACCAACATATAATGCTTGCTGCTCTTTATTAAGTGCGCTCAAATAGAATCCATCTATAGCAGTGTCATGAGTCGCAGAAACGATAGCAATTGCAGCTAACACAACAATTGATACAGTAATGCTATGAGGCGTGAACACACTGAATGCTAAGAGAAAAAAGAGAAAGGTACAAATTACTTCTGTTGCTAAAATCCAAGATCGCTTAGTTGAGAATAAATCAACCAGAGGACCCCAAAAACCTTTTAACACCCAGGGAAGATATAAAAAACTCGTCAAACCAATTAATTTGTTAGTAGCACCAAGATCTTTCAGAAAGATGACCGACATTAAGTTAACAACAGTATAGGGAAAACCCTCAGCAAAATATAAGATTGCGATCCACAAAACTGAGTTATGAGTTTTATCGGCCTTTAACATAGTTCTACGGAGCCGTCCGCCTGAGTCTTAAAAACAAAACCTCCTCATCAACCCATTCTTACAACACAGGTTAAGAAGAGATGTGGAGGTTTTATTTCCTTCTCCCCCACCCTCTATTTTGATGTTATTGCCCAGGTGTTGTAGCGGTAGCATCAACATCTTTAGTAGGCGGTTTCGCACCACCCATCCGAATCTCAGAAGTTAAGGAAGCCATGCTAAACCCACCAAAGCGCTTCAAAACACTAACTCGCAGCCGTAGGTTAGGACTGGCAAACCACAGTCGCTCCTCAGAGGACATAGTTTCGTACTCAGTTATCAGTGTTAGGGCATCATCACTGCCCATAATATAGCGACCAGCAACTGGCGTTTTCTCGGCATAACCCATTTCCCGGAGCAGTTTGCCAGTGTGGATATTATCTGGATCGGGGACTGACACCAGCACTGTAGAACCAGTATGTTTTTCCTGATCCCACTCCATTGTACCGTTCCAACTGACTCTGGCTCCACATAGAGCAGTCGTGGGGTCAACCTCGTACTGTTGGCAAAGTTTAACCACCTCGGCATCATCAGGTGCCAGCATCTCTACTGTAATGTCTGACTTACCCCCTTCTGATTGCTTAAAAGCCAAGTGATGGCTAGTGCGATGTGAGAACCACTTTCCAGAACTCAGTTCAAAAAACTCCTGAATATTCATGAATCAAATCTTCACCTTTGAACAATATTTAAAGCCCCATTTCTTAAGGTAGCAGGATACAGTTGTACCCCATAGAGGCATTCTTCTACTCTCTACTCCCTGCCTCTGGTACCGCCGCTAGCTGCTTGAGGGAAATTGTGGCAGCCTCAGCCACATGAGGATGACTGTCTTTTTCCAGATATTTTAAGGCTGAGATGCTCTTGGGACTGGGAAGATTACCTAGAGCTTCTGCCAGACGTTGTCGAACCAGCCAGTCATCCGACTTAGCGAAGTTGAGAATGGAATCAATCGCCTCGGTATCTTTAATTTCTCCCAGCGCCGCGATCGCTGCTTGCTGAAGTACAACTTCCTCACTGCCTAACGCCTGTATCAGTACTTCGTGGGCACGTTGGTCTTTAATATTGCCTAAAGACACTGCTGCACTGAAGCGGACGAGCCATTCGGTATCTTCGTAAAAAGCCCTTACCAGAGGTTCAAAGGCTCTCTGATCGCCCAAATAGCCTAAAGCGCCAGCGGCATCAGCGCGAATCCCGTAATCTGGATCAGTTTCGAGCAAACGTACTAAGATAGGGTAGCATTCGTCTGTATGTTTAATCCCCAGCGCAAATACAGCCATTGAGCGAATTTGCAGGCTATCGTCGTCCAACACCTTTTTAATTAAGGGGACAGCAACTGCCGATGGAAAATGGCGTAAGGTAGCAAGTGCCACCATGCGATCGGCAGAATTCTGGCTTTCTAACTTACTAGAGATTTCCTCAATGCTTGGATGAACCATTGATCTAAAAACGCCTTGATTAACTCCTCTCCAGTTTACGATTGCTACTGCCCTAGATCCTTCTGCCCTAAGTCCCAGTAGATTGTTTCTTGTTAGCCTTATTCCTATTAACTGCAATCGCTAAGGGTGAAGCCCTACGAAAACAGCACCTTAACAGAGTCAAGGAAGAGGCAGGGGCAACCCTCTACTTGAAAGGAAAGGGCTTGCTCAAGGGTAAAAATATGAGTTCTTTTTCTCCCTGAAGGGAGAGGGCTTGTAGCCGCTTGCAGAGGAGCTATTTGTTCTTTCCCCCCTATCCCCTGCCCCCTGCCCCCCTGCTCCCCATCTCCTCACGCCGTTCCTTAAGTTTCAGCAAGATTTCCGCGTGCACCTCGCGGGTGATGGGGTAAAAATAGGCTAAAACTAAACCAATAATTAAGCAGAGGGTTGGCAAGGGACCAATGGCGAGGCGAATTGCCAAAAGAGCGCTTGAGGGTTGGTCGGGCACAACATTCCCTGAACTTTTGATATATCCAGCCCAGCCCAATGCCTGCAACACCAAGAAGAGTCCAATGGAGATACCAGCCTTTTGTAGCAGGGTGATAAAACCATAGAATATACCTTCTCGACGCTGACCTGTTCTGAGTTCATCGAGTTCAATCACGTCTGGCATCATTGACCAGGGGATCAGGTAAGCAGTGGAGACACCGAAGCCTGCAAGTATCGCGATCGCGTACATTAAGCCCACTTGACCAGGCTGGAGGAAAAATAATCCTGCCTGAGCTATGATCCATAGACTCATCCCCATAAAGTAGACAGCCTTTTTACCTACCCGCTTGCTGATATAGCTCCAGACAAACAGCATGACTAGAGCAGTTCCTTGCACTGCTAAAGCGACTTGTGCAGAAACTGCCTGTGGTAATTTCATCCAACTAACTACGTAGTAAATAATGACGGTTTGTGTGATCTGCACACCTAACCAAGAACAGAGGTAGATACCAGTTACAAACAGGAAAGGTCGATTGCTGAAGACGATGCGGAGTTGCTCCCAGAAAGATGTGGATATAGTGGTTTCTGGCTCAACCCGCTGTTGAGCCACAGCAGCAACGCGAGTCCGCGTGCCCCAAACACACACATAAGCAGGTAATATAATCAGGACTGCACAGATGCCGCCAAGAACTAAAAACTGCTTGCCCTGATCGTGACTAAATACAGAAAAGATGATATTGGCGAGTACTAAAGACAGAATGCTACCGCTAATGGAAAAGGCAAAGCGAAAGCTGTTAAGGCTAGTACGTTCGTTATAGTCCTGAGTTAGCTCCGGTGTTAAGGCGGTGTAGGGTAGGTTAACAGCTGTGAAGGAGGTGTTAAAGCAAGCACTAATTGCAACATAATACCAGAATAGCTGCCACTGCTGACTCCCACTCCCATCAGCACTTAATTGAGGAACAACCCATTGGAGGAAAAAGAAAATTCCTAAAGGAATTGCACCAAACAGCATCCAAGGATGTCGTCGTCCCCAAGGAGAACGCGTTTTGTCACTCAGCACCCCCACCATGGGATCAAGCACGGCATCCCAAATTCCGCTAATTAACCGAACATTACTTGCTAATTCAGCACTCAAACCTGCTACGTTGGTCAGGAAAAATGACAGAAAAAACCCCACGATGTTAATGCTGATAGCAGTTCCCATATCTCCGGTGCCATAAGCTAGTTTTGTTGTCAAGTCCAGCTTTTCACTTGGAGGCACTTTGGGATGGGCACCAGAAGAAGAATTGTTCATAAGTTGATAAGGATATTACAATAAATAACTTCTCACATAGTATTAGCTCGAAATTGCATTGTTTATGCCAGACCTTTACGTGTCATGGTCAGATTACCATCAAAAGATCGAACAACTAGCAGTCAACATTTATCAATCCAGTTGGCAATTCAACCAAGTTATTTGTCTTGCTAGAGGGGGGCTGCGGGTTGGTGATATTCTTTCACGGATCTACAGGCAGCCGTTGGCAATTCTAGCCGCCTCGTCTTACTTAGGTCCTGGGAAGCAGGAAAGAAGGGCTTTAACCTTTTCTTGTCACTTAACCATGACGACTGTCCAGCTAGGCAAGCACCTACTTGTAGTTGACGATCTGGTGGACTCTGGCGTTACACTTCAACAGACTATACCTTGGCTGCAGCAGCATTATGGCGACCAAATCGAAGAAATTCGCACTGCCGTACTTTGGTATAAAGCCCGCTCCATCTTTGTTCCCGATTACTACGTTGAGTATCTTCCTGATAACCCTTGGATTCATCAGCCTTTTGAACCCTACGAGACTCTCGATCCAGCTGAACTAGCAGCCGCCTACTCAGCGGCTTTAACCAAATAACCATAACCAGACTGGCAGCATGACGAGGAGTCCAGCGGAGCCCAACACTAGAGCAGTAACAGTCAGCTCGAGATCCAGCTGGAAAGCCTCTGCAATCACCAGGGTGGCAAAAGCTGGGGGCATTGCCATCTGTAGAACTATCACTAGCTGGGCTGAGCCTTTAAGACCGAACAGCGATAAACTGCTACCCAAGAGCAATGGAATCAAAAACATTTTAATTCCTAGGCTGACTCCAGCCTGTGGCAGTTTGTGCCAGGAATTGAGCTGACTCAGCCGCATTCCCACTAAGACTAGAGACAGCGCTACAGATGTCCAAGCCAATCCTTGAAGACTTTGTTCAGCTAAAGTGGGCAGCTGTATTTGTCGGAAACCTAAGCCAAAGCCAAAGCTCCACAGCGCTGGATTGATCGATATTGCCTGAACCAACCGCCAAGGACTCTGGGCACCTCTGCTAAAACGAGCAGCTATAGCCACTCCTAACCCGTAGGCTCCTAGTGTCGTCCCTAGCAGATCGTAGAACAGCGCCCAGGCGAAGAACTTGGTTCCCACCACGGCCAAAACGACTGGATAGCCTAAATAGCCAGTGTTTCCCACCATTGCTGCCAAGAGAAAACTGCCTTGACTCGGTTGGCTCCAGAACGCTTGGGGTTCAGTTTTTTGCAGGTAAGCTTGCCAATTCATCCAAGCATTAGCTAAACCCAGCCCTAGGAAAATCGCCACCCAGGCAACTAGTGGTGCCAGCCAAATTGGTCCTGACAAGTCGGCTCGGTGCAAAAATGCCACAATACTGATTGGCACCCCAACCCAAAAGAGGAATTGACCTAAATAGGCAGGAAAGACTTTTGGTAGTTTACCGCCGAGAATGAACCCAATTAGGACTAATCCGACGAGTGGTGTATAGAGTTGCAGGAGCTTAGAAACTAAGGTAGGCATGTTTTTTCAGCCTTCAGGAGGCGGAATTAGCAACAGGTCAGTTGTGACCTTTGGCAACCAGGATAAAATTGGCTAGTGGCAAATCAGAAAATAGAGGAGTTGGCGTGTGGGAAAGGCTGGTTTTTCTGGTAAACAACAGAAGGTGACAACTTCCTCAGTAGAGGACATTCCAGAGGCTTTAAGGGAAAGCACTAACGCTAAAACCCGAAAGAACAGAAGCAAGAAGATAGTGTTGTTGCTTGGGGGATTAGGTGGATTAGGCACGCTAGCAGCAATCACCTATCTTTGGTATTTTGCCTCGGTGCCACAAATCAACTCAGAAGCTAAGCGTTCTCCTACTATTTCCTCTAGTCCGGCTCCAGCCAAATCCCCAAGCATTGCCAATTCCCCAGCCAGCCAACCAGATATAATCCTTGGACAAGCTGGACACTTTGCCTACTCTGAAGCACCTCAAGACGACCTTCGACCCATCTTAGCGGATGGTCGCATCATGCTGCGTCAAGCTGCCGCCAAACATTTTTTGGCAATGGTTGCAGCAGCGCGGGTTGCGGGTGTGATTCTGGTACCCATTTCCGGCTTTCGTTCTGTGAAAGATCAGCAAAATATATTTTTTAGCATTAAAGATCAGCGGAGGCAAACGGTAAGCCAAAGAGCAGAAGTCAGTGCCCCTCCCGGCTACAGTGAGCATCACACTGGCTATGCTGTAGATATTGGCGATTGGTTAGTACCAGCCACCAACCTCAATCCCAACTTTGACAAAACTCCAGCTTTTAAATGGCTGTCTGCCAATGCTGCTCGCTTCAACTTTGAGATGTCGTTTCCCAAACACAACTCCCAAGGCTTAAGTTATGAACCCTGGCACTGGCGCTTTGTAGGTGATCGCGACAGCCTGGAAACCTTTTACAAAGCTAAAAATCTCAAAGCGCTTAATCCATCACAGTAAAGAGAGATGGGGGAGCACTACAGTTGTAGATGGGAGCGTAATAAAATAGCGTTGTAGAACTTTAGCGTCTGGTAAGCAATCTTATTGATAAGAGCTTACGAGAAAATAGGAGTTCCTGGTTAGGATATTTGCAATAGGAGAACTAGTTTAGGAAAAAATGCTAAAGAGCAGTAATATCACTGTTTTTATTACGCTCTCGATCTTGATTGTAAACTATCTTACATAAACAAATCTATAACATTACCATTCTCAATCAATCTCTATAAGCTTCCTATGAGTTTCATATCTTAATTGAGTAGTCTGAGAAAGAATTCATAACTCTGCTGTACAAGCAGCCTTTTCAACCAATCCTTCGCAGCTTGGCAAAGCCAGTCACGTCCATTGTTCAGGTGGGCGTAATTGCGTTGCTAACTCCAAATTCAACGACAGTTCATCGTCAAAAATCAACCTATGCTATTTACCGTTCTACGCCAACGGCTTCAAGTGCCTCTGCTAAAGAGGGTGCGAAGTTTCTACCGGAAAACCTGCAATTCGACAGGTGATTGCACTGAACAATTCTAATGCCAACAATGATTTTGCCGTACCGACAGGGACACGCTTTAGCAGTTACATTGCCAGACTCATTCCTGAAAATAACTCGCCCTATCAGGCGGATGCGTGAATCTCAATCCTGTTTCACCTCAATCTCAATTGGCTTTATCACTTCACCAAGTCTATGGCATCAAATACATCGACTGATACAGTATCGACGAAAGAGACACTTTCCGTCCGGGCACTCAGCGCTCTTGTTGTCGGTTCCATGGTGGGTGCGGGCATCTTTACCCTGCCTGCCGCCTTTGGTCGCGCGACCGGAGTGCTAGGTGCTTTGATCGCTTGGGTGATTGCGGGTGTGGGAATGTTGATGTTGGCATTCGTTTTCCAGAGTTTGGCTCAACGCAAACCCAATTTGGATTCGGGCGTTTTCGCTTACGCCAAAGCTGGATTTGGCAATTATCTTGGGTTTGCTTCAGCACTAGGATTCTGGGCGGGTACTTGCGTGGGAAATGTTTCCTACTTCATTTTGATCAAGTCAACTTTGGGGAGGATCATTCCGGCGTTCGGAGACGGCAACACGGTGCCAGCAGTACTCGTTGCTTCCATCCTTTTGTGGACTTTTCACTTTCTGATTTTGCGCGGCGTTAAACAAGCAACGGGACTGAACAACATCGTTACGATCGCCAAAATCGTACCCATCCTCATTTTCATCCTCATCCTTATATTCAACTTCAACTCAGGTCTTTTTTCCCTGAACTTCTTGGGCGGTGCAGGCTATGAAAGCCAATCGATATTTGCTCAAGTC
>JAFAVL010000727.1 GCA_019242465.1 Chroococcidiopsidaceae cyanobacterium CP_BM_RX_35
GCATCACCACAGGAGTGAACACTGGATTGTCGTATCTGGTACGGCCAGAGTTACTTGTGGGGAGCAAGAAGTTATGTTAACTAATAACCAGTCAACTTACGTACCTCAATGTACAAATCACCGTCTGGAGAATCCTGGTGTCATTCCTCTAGTCTTGATTGAAGTACAAAATGGGGAATACTTAGGAGAAGATGATATTGTCCGGTTTCAAGACGATTACGCCCGCGCTAAGTAAAAATGATTCAGATCAGTCCCGCTGCTGCTAGTGAGATTAAGCGGTTGTTGTCAAAGCAGCATCAACCGCGTATACTATTCAGACTGCGGGTTCTAGTTGGTGGCTGCTCTGGCTTATTTTATGAGATGAGATTTGATGCAGCAACCGAACTTGGTGATCGCGTTTATGACTGTATGGGCATCTCTCTAGTGGTTGATGCCCAAAGCTGGGACTACGTCAGCAATCTCACGCTTGATTATTCAGAGGATCTGATGGGGGGTGGGTTCCGCTTTCATAACCCAGATGCTGAGCAGATTTGTGGCTGTGGTAACTCTTTTTCTCACTCCTTGAATGTTGTCACCCCCCTTGACACAGAGCTACCATAATTGGTAAGCTAAGAACTTGTCAAAATTAGAGCAGCACGAAGCATTAAGTGCTGTAACTCATGCCAACTATACAGCAGCTCATCCGCAACCAGCGTCAAATAGCAAGTCAGAAGACAAAATCTCCAGCTTTGAAGCAGTGCCCTCAGCGACGAGGTGTCTGCACAAGAGTTTATACTACTACGCCAAAGAAGCCTAACTCAGCTCTCCGTAAAGTAGCAAGAGTCCGTCTCACTTCTGGGTTTGAGGTAACAGCCTATATCCCAGGTATTGGTCACAACTTGCAAGAACACTCAGTTGTCATGATTCGTGGGGGTCGGGTAAAAGATTTACCAGGAGTGCGATATCACATTATTCGCGGCACTCTGGATACCGCCGGAGTTAAAGACCGCCGCCAAGGACGCTCAAAGTATGGGACTAAGCGCCCAAAACAGTCTCAGGATAGCCGTTAGCTTGAGCCAGACTCTCAGAAGGCGGGTAACAATCCCAGCTTCCAGCAAGCGTGATACAATTGGTAATGCCTCGATAGCGCTAATTAGTAACGGAACGGCTGGTACCCTCAAATCAGCACTGATGAGTGTATTATGATCGTCTGGCTTAAGGTGGGCTATCAGGACCAATCCCTGTAAAGTGAATGCAAGATTCGGAAATATAACGTTCGAAACAAAATCTAACTAGTTGCAACTATATAGTTCAAGGGCTTAAGTATGTCTCGTCGTGCTGTCGTTCAAAAGCGTCCCGTTCCACCTGATTCAGTTTATAACAGTCGCCTCGTTAGTATGATGATGCGGCGAGTCATGCGTCATGGCAAAAAGTCACTTGCTGCCCGAATTGTCTATGATGCAATGAAGACTATAGAGGAGCGCACTGGTTCTGATCCGCTTGAAACTTTTGAAAGAGCAATTCGTAACGCTACGCCTTTGGTAGAAGTTAAAGCTCGTCGGGTAGGTGGTGCAACATATCAGGTGCCAATGGAAGTCCGCTCTGATCGAGGAACGACCCTAGCCTTACGTTGGCTTATTCAGTTTTCTAGATCGCGTCCTGGGCGCACAATGGCTAGTAAACTGGCAAATGAACTAATGGATGCCGCAAACGAAACGGGTAATGCCATCCGGAAGCGTGAAGAAACACATAAGATGGCTGATGCGAACAAAGCCTTCGCCCATTACCGTTACTAGGTCTAAAGGACGGTTTCCCGTAAAAGTATGGAATCTTAACAGAGAGTAAGATAGAGATAATAGCGGCAAAGACTAAGGAGGCAGCTGTGGCACGTACAATCCCGCTTGAAAGAGTGCGGAACATGGGAATTGCGGCACATATCGATGCGGGTAAGACAACAACGACGGAGCGAATCCTGTTCTACTCTGGGATTGTTCACAAGATCGGTGAGGTCCATGAGGGGACAGCTACAACAGATTGGATGGAGCAAGAACGAGAGCGCGGGATTACAATCACTGCTGCTGCCATCACGACTAGCTGGAAAGATCACCAGATCAATATCATCGACACCCCAGGTCACGTTGACTTCACGATTGAGGTAGAGCGTTCGATGCGCGTACTGGATGGGGTGATTGCAGTATTCTGCTCCGTGGGTGGCGTACAACCTCAATCGGAGACAGTGTGGCGACAAGCAGATCGCTATCGGGTGCCACGCATCGCCTTTATTAACAAGATGGACCGCACCGGAGCCAACTTCTTTAAGGTGTACGAGCAAGTACGTGATCGCCTGCGTGCCAATGCTGTGGCAATTCAGCTCCCTATTGGTAGCGAAAATGACTTCACAGGGATTATTGATCTGGTACGGATGCGAGCCTTTATTTACAATAACGATCAAGGAACTGACATTACTGAAACAGAAATTCCTGACGACATGCAGGCTCAGGTGGCAGAATACCGTGCCAAGTTGGTTGAAGCAGTAGCAGAAGCTGACGAAGCTTTGATTGAGAAATATCTGGAAGGGGAAGAACTTACAGAAGCTGAAATCCGTAAAGGTCTGCGGCAAGGAACGATTGCTGGAACAATTGTACCAACGCTGTGCGGTTCGGCCTTTAAAAATAAAGGTGTTCAGTTACTGCTCGACGCAGTGGTAGATTATCTCCCCGCACCAATCGACGTGCCACCAATTCAAGGCACATTGCCCAGTGGGGAAGTGGTGCTGCGCCATGCAGATGACGGAGAACCACTGTCAGCTCTTGCTTTTAAGATCATGGCAGATCCTTATGGTCGTCTCACCTTCGTACGGGTATACTCTGGTGTCCTGAAAAAGGGCAGCTATGTGGTCAACGCGACTAAGAACAAGAAGGAGCGGATTTCCCGACTGATTGTGCTGAAAGCCAATGAGCGCAGTGAAGTGGAAGAACTCAGAGCAGGTAGCTTAGGGGCAGCATTAGGTTTAAAAGATACTTTCACAGGAGACACTATTTGTGAAGACGGTTCACCAGTGATTTTGGAGTCTCTGTTTATTCCTGAGCCAGTGATTTCTGTGGCAGTTGAGCCTAAAACTAAGCAGGATATGGACAAATTGTCCAAAGCGCTGCAATCCTTGTCGGAAGAAGACCCTACCTTCCGTGTTCACGTTGACCCTGAAACCAACCAAACTGTGATTGCTGGCATGGGGGAACTGCACCTGGAAATTTTAGTAGATCGAATGCTACGAGAATTTAAGGTAGAAGCGAATGTCGGAGCGCCACAAGTCGCATATCGAGAAACTGTGCGTAAGGCAGTCAAAGCTGAAGGCAAGTTTATCCGCCAAAGTGGAGGTAAAGGGCAATACGGTCATGTTGTGATTGAGCTAGAACCAGGCGAACCAGGCAGCGGCTTTGAATTCGTCTCCAAGATTGTCGGCGGTGTTGTTCCCAGAGAGTACATCGGACCAGTGGAGCAGGGGATCAAAGAAACCTGCGAATCAGGCATCTTAGCTGGATATCCAGTCATCGATCTCAAGGCAACACTGGTTGATGGGTCTTACCACGAAGTAGACTCCTCGGAAATGGCATTTAAAATCGCTGGGTCAATGGCTGTGAAGGAAGCGGTGATGAAAGCCGCGCCTGTGCTATTAGAGCCTATGATGAAAGTTGAGGTGGAAGCGCCCGAAAACTTCCTTGGGGATGTGATGGGTGACCTCAACTCTCGTCGAGGTCAAATTGAAGGCATGGGCTCTGAGCAAAACATTTCCAAAGTGACTGCTAAAGTTCCGCTGGCGGAGATGTTTGGTTATGCTACAGATATCCGGTCCAAGACTCAAGGTCGGGGCATCTTCTCAATGGAGTTCAGCAACTATGATGAGGTGCCGCGCAACGTGGCGGAAGCAATTATTGCTAAGAGCAAAGGGAACGCTTAACTAGAAAAGGAACCGAGCATTAAATGGCACGCGCAAAGTTTGAAAGGAATAAACCCCACGTCAACATTGGTACGATTGGTCACGTTGACCACGGCAAAACTACCCTGACCGCAGCAATCACAATGACATTGGCTGCTCTTGGTCAAGCCCAGGCACGGAAATATGCTGATATTGATGCCGCGCCGGAAGAAAAAGCCCGTGGGATTACGATTAACACGGCTCACGTTGAGTACGAAACTGATACTCGGCACTACGCTCATGTGGACTGCCCAGGACACGCTGATTATGTGAAGAACATGATCACTGGTGCAGCGCAGATGGACGGTGGCATTCTGGTCGTTTCGGCTGCGGACGGTCCAATGCCCCAAACCCGCGAACACATCCTGCTAGCTAAGCAAGTTGGTGTCCCCAACCTTGTTGTTTTCTTGAATAAGAAAGACATGGTGGATGATGACGAATTGCTGGAACTTGTAGAGCTAGAAGTCCGAGATTTATTGAGTAGCTACGATTTTCCAGGTGACGATATCCCCGTAGTGACTGGATCGGGTCTGCTGGCGCTGGAAAAGATGACTGATAACCCAAAGCTCCAGCGGGGAGAAGATGAATGGGTAGACAAGATCTACGAACTGATGGATGCGGTAGACTCCTACATTCCTACGCCTGAGCGGGATGTGGATAAGCCCTTCTTAATGGCAGTAGAAGACGTTTTCTCCATTACGGGTCGTGGTACCGTAGCAACTGGTCGGATTGAGCGGGGCAAAGTCAAAGTCGGTGACACGGTTGAACTGGTTGGTTTGAAAGCCACCCGCAGTACAACGGTTACTGGCATTGAGATGTTCAAAAAGAGTCTGGATGAAGGGATGGCTGGGGATAACGCGGGAGTATTGCTGCGCGGAATCCAGAAGCAGGATATAGAAAGGGGCATGGTAATCGCCAAGCCAGGTTCGATTACACCTCACACTCAATTTGAGGGAGAGGTTTATGTTTTACAGGAAAAAGAAGGCGGGCGCAAAACGCCATTCTTTGCAGGCTATCGCCCTCAATTCTATGTTCGGACCACTGATGTGACTGGTACAATCAAATCCTTCACTTCCGATGACGGCAGTAACGCCGAAATGGTGATGCCAGGGGATCGCATCAAGATGACAGTTGAACTCATCAACCCGATTGCTATTGAGCAAGGGATGCGGTTTGCGATTCGCGAAGGTGGACGCACGATTGGTGCTGGCGTCGTCTCTAAGATCGTGAAGTAGGAGATCGCTTTCGCTCCAAAGAAGCAGAGAGGCAAATACCTTGTAGGTCAAAAGCTTTTCTGCTTCTTTAGTTTTGGCTAAATGACTTTTTAGAACCAGGAAAACTTAAAATGGCAACCCTACAACAGCAAAA
>JAFAVL010000765.1 GCA_019242465.1 Chroococcidiopsidaceae cyanobacterium CP_BM_RX_35
TATTCCCTGGACCCAAACCACACCGCTCAAGTGCGCCATTGACGGACATCTACACCAAGACATTCACCCTAAAGAAGTGATTGCGTGGCCGACTAACTTAGGGTGGATGATGGGACCGTGGCTCATCTACGCCAGCCTGATTAATCGGGCAACCATTGCCCTCTATTATGGGACACCTACAGAGCAGGGATTTGGTCTGTTCGTTCGAGATGCGCGCGTTAATTTGTTGGGAGTGGTGCCCAGTCTTGTCAAGGCTTGGAAAATGAGCACCTGCATGCAAGGGCTCGATTGGAGTGCTATTAAAGCCTTCAGCTCTACGGGCGAATGTTCCAATCCTCAGGACATGCTCTTCCTGATGTCCTTAGCAGGTTACAAACCCATTGTTGAGTACTGTGGGGGTACTGAAATTGGTGGGGCATATATCACTGGTACGCTGGTGCAGCCTTCTGCTCCCTCAACCTTTACAACACCAGCTATGGGTTTGGACTTTGTCCTCCTCGATGAAGATAGCTGTCTGACCGACAAAGGTGAGTTATTTATCATCCCTCCCGCGATCGGACTTTCTACTGAGTTGCTGAACCGCGATCATCACCAGGTGTATTTTGCCGATGCCCCCCAACTGCCCTGGTGTCCGAAACCCCTACGCCGTCACGGCGATCGGATAGAGCGTTTGCCCAACGGCTATTATCGTGCCCATGGGCGTATCGACGACACTATGAATCTCAGTGGCATCAAAGTCAGCTCTGCTGAAATCGAGCAAATTCTCAATACCGAGGCGGGAATTTGCGAAATTGCTGCGATTGCCGTATCTCCTTTGGAAGGGGGACCAAGCCAGTTAGTTATCTATGTCGCGATCCCGCTAGATGCTCAGAAAAACAAAGAAGCGCTCAAGGCTTCCCTACAGGCGGCGCTCGGACGGCGCCTTAATCCCCTTTTTAAGATTTTTGACCTCGTGTTTGTTGAGAAGCTACCCCGCACTGATTCGAACAAAGTCATGCGCCGCGTGCTGCGCGAGCGGTACCGAGCTAATTCCTGAGCCTGATTTCCTAATACGTTACGGGAGGATACATGCTGGAAGTCTATATTATCTCAACAGTCCGCACGCCCCTCTGTCGGTTTGGCGGTGCTCTGGCAGCTTTGTCTCCAGTAGACTTAGGTGCTCACGCGATGCAAGCAGCGTTAGTTCGGGCAGGAATCTCGGGAGAAGCTTTAGACCTGTACATCTTTGGCAACGTACTGAGAGCGGGGCATGGACAGCTATTGCCCCGCCAAGCAGCTCTCAAAGCGGGGATTCCCGACACTGTGAACGGGTATGCAGTGGATATGGTCTGCTCCTCAGGCGCCATCGCTCTGATAAATGCAACTGCAGCCATTCAAGCCAAACAGGCAGAAATTGTTCTGGCTGGAGGAATGGAGTCGATGTCTCAGACCGGCTTTTTTCTCTCCCATAGAGCCAGATGGGGTTACAAATTTCTCTTAGGTACGCCGGAGCAGTTAACGGACCTGTTACTTTACGATGGGTTGACCGATCCTACCACTAAAGAAGAGATGGGAAAGCAAGCGGAGCGCGTTGCGGCCAACTATGGTTTCAGTCGCAAAGACTTAGATGAGGTAGCACTTTATTCCCACCAACGAGCAACTGCAGCAACAAAGCGAGGTAGCTTTAAGAACGAGATTGCGCCAATCGAGGTTGAAACTTCCAAAGACAGACATCTTGTGGATAAAGACGAAGGAATTCGTCCCGATACTACCCTAGAGAGTCTTGCCAAACTACCTCCTGCCTTTAAGAAGGATGGGGTACTCACGGCAGGGAATAGCAGTCAGATCTCAGATGGAGCCGCCGCTCTGATTTTAGCAAACCAGAGAGCGGTGGAAAGATACGACCTGAAGCCCATTGCTAAGGTGTTGGGTGGAGCCTGGGCAGCTGGAGAGACTTGGCGCTTTCCAGAGATGTCGATGTGGGCAGTCAAGAAGCTTTTAGAGAAGCTCGACATGACAGTATATGACTTTGACTTGTTTGAGAATAACGAGGCATTCGCGCTTAGCAATTTACTCTTCAACCGGATGCTAGGAGTTCCTCCCGAGCGACTGAATGTTAATGGAGGAGCGATTGCCCTAGGACACCCGATTGGAGCTTCCGGAGCGCGGATTGTCGTCACATTGCTTAACGCTCTGAAAGAACGAAATAAAATTTTGGGTATGGCAGCCTTATGCCACGGAATGGGTGGCGGTATGGCGATCGCACTCAAGCGGCTTTAGAAACGGTTTATAAATAGAACATCAAGCCGTTTTGTAGGTTCTAGTGCGATGGTTGTTACTGAGGCGAACAGCATTAGCCGAATCATCAACGCACAAATTATCCCCTCATAATTTTCAGGTAACACTTCATAATCAAGGGCATAACACTCGGGCATTGTCTAGCCAGGCGAAGGACTGCTTGACTTCAGCAGGGTAACCTCTTTGGGTGAATGATGCTCTCCAAATGCGACCGCACTCATTACATTTAAATCTTTGTTTTCCATCTTGATGACCGAACTTCCGGCTCTTAGAAGAAATACACCTTGGACAGTTCATCTATACAATTAAGCTTTCCATTCTCCATCTATTCTACCTAAGCAACTGTTTAAACTGAAACGTCCTAACTAGGGTAGTGCATCTAGCTTGGCAGCAGTTAAGCTGACAATATCCCTTGCAGGAATAACGACTGTGCTTTACCCTCTAACCACTTACTATCCGCTCTCCGTTGGTAATCGTTGGTACTATACGGCACCGCCGCGTTGGGGAGGAGATTATATTTCTCGTATTGAAGAGGGTCCATCATTACCCCTCGGAAATACCGTGCGTCATTTTGATGCGACTAATGCGGCTAAAGTTTTGTGCTACCTGTCAATTAGAGGAGGGTTATACTATCTGCGTGAAGAGTTCTCAGATGGCTTTTCCTATGTTGAGTTCGAGCAACCAATCCTATGGTTTCCCGATCCGCTCCAAATTGGACCACAGGTGAACATCACAACAAGTTTCACACGGTACTTTCAGGATAGCTCAACTCGTCAAGGTGAATTCACATTGTGGCAAAAGATTGCTGCTCTCGAAGATGTACAAGTGACGGCAGGCTTATTTGAGCAATGCTTGCGTGTTGTCGGCAGAACTCGCTGGACATTTGATGATGGTCGTCAAGCTTGTAGCGAAACGCTCTATCACTATGCTCCTGACGTTGGCGTTGTCAAAGCGACCGCTCGCTTTATTTTGTATGACAGCCAGGGACAGGAAACGGTTAATCGACTGGTTGAAACCGATTTGAAATCTGCAGTAGTGAAGGGCAAACAAATTCCGGCGTCGCAGGTTAAGCAGTTGCTTTAGGGGTAAGGGGATCGTTTTAAACCTTAGGTACCAGCCACAATTCCCACAATTAGCGCACAATGATAATCGGAACAACCTTCACTTGTCCGTTCAGTGTTGCGATCGCAACAGCTAACCCGATATTGCGGGCAATAACTGCAACCGCGATCCCGGACTGAATATCTGGAGCTAAGCCAATACCTAGGAGATGGTTGACAGCATAACTCGGTCTGTATAGGTAATCCTCTCGCTCTAATGATTTGACCTCGTTTAGGTAGCTAATAGTGATTAGAGCTAAAAGAAAAATACCTAAGGCGATCGCACTCAAACCAATAACGTGAGTCAGCTGTGTGTTGATTGCTGAGCTATTCTTAGGCAACGACTGATGCACTGCTTCGAAGATGCTATCAAACGCGACACCAAACCCGAGCAGAGATAAGCAATACTGAATTCAGCTTGTCAATGTTCGTTCAGCTGCTTCTCGATTGCGTTCTTTTGCCAATTCAGTAGTTTCATTGGTTGGTCCGTGGGGAGTAGGGCTCATGATAAATTCTCTAGGTAGAGAGGAGGAATTCAATTAAGCAGAAGCTCTGAGCAAAATTCCCACAAAGGCAAAGATACCAATGCAGATTAATCCAATTGCCACTGTCAATCCTAGAGAGCGACGCGGTGTATAGAAATAATCGGAATCGCGCTGGATATGTTGTAGTTCCTTGCGATGTTCGAGCGCTGCAACGAGCATGGCATAGATGCCTAGGACAATGAAAGCAAGACCTAATATGCGAGAAAGACGTACGGGGTTGATGTCTTTAGCCACTTCTAGTTTTTCGATGGCACTGACAATTCTATCAATGCCAAAGCCAAAGCCAATCAGCGAAAGGCAAGTGCGAATCCAGGCCATTAAAGTGCGCTCGGCGGCAGCACGGTTACGCTCTTTAGCAAGTTCGGCTTGAATATTCGGTGGTTTGAGAGTAGGGGTAGGGTCATTCATAGTCAACTCTCAGTTAAATATACGGAGAAGATGCAACAGCAGCATCAATCGGAGATTCTGCTTGGAATTAAGCAATCTTCTGCTTCATCCACACCGAGTAGGGTACTCCAGCCACAATTCCCACAATCAGCGCACCAATGATAATCGGAATAACCTTCACTTGTCCGTTCAGTGTTGCGATCGCAATAGCTAACCCGACATTGCGGGCAATAACTGCAACTGCGATCCCGGACTGAGTATCTGGAGCTAAGCCAATACCCAGGAGATGCCCGATTGTCAGTCCCAACAGGGTCAGTACAATTGTGATCATGAGTGGCTTTATGCCTAATGTTGGAACAACATCTAGGCTCACGACCAGGATTAGAAGTGCCATGACAACGAACAGCGTATTGGCGATCGTTTTGAGAAAACTGTTAATCTCGTCGGCTAAATCTTTCCAAATGGTGCGAATGGCTAATCCAATGCTAAGAGGCAAGAACTGTACGATTCCGACTTGCTTTGCCACTTGCAACAAATTGATGCTGAGACGCTCGGCAGGGAACAGCAGGTTGAAGAGCTGCAATGTTAAAGGAGTAACAACAATGGCGAGCAGCGCCAGCGTTACCTGAAGACTGATGACATATTCCATTCGTGCTCCTGCCATACCCGCCCGTCTTGTTAAGAGTGCAGGACCTGGTGAGGCAATCAGTAAGATTAATGCGATTTCAAAGGAGACTGGTAGATTGAGCGCGTAAAGTGTTAATACCAACACAATGATTGGCAACACAATAATAGCGAGGAGTGATCGCCCCAACAACCCTGGTTTCTGCCAGAAATCCAGCAGGTTTTGAAGGGGTAGCTCAATTCCCAGCGCGAGCATGATGGAGAATACGGTGAGGGAGGCAAGATTTTGTACAATTTGACTGTTTAAATTGAAAATTTCCATGAGATTGATGCCTTGTGTAATCAGAGGTATGTAACT
>JAFAVL010000003.1 GCA_019242465.1 Chroococcidiopsidaceae cyanobacterium CP_BM_RX_35
TTTTACATACCCAACCTGACAAACATAAATGCTCGTACTTCTGGATGTAACCCCCTATCAATTGTCGTGGTTCAGTTTTATCCTTGCCGCGTATTATCGCTACTGCTCGGAATATATGTATTCTAGCAAACTCTTGTTCCCGTTAACAATACTGAGAATACCAGTAGTCTTGGAACTGTGGGACCGACAAATCTCATTCGGCATTCCCCGTGCCGCTAAAACATCACTTCGTTCGTTTATAGCGGCAGTACCCTGCCGGTTGAAAGATGGAGTGCTGGATTTTCTGGACCCATGGCGTGAAGCTCAAATCCCAAGGATTCAATCGTCGTGCGGTATTCGTTGTGAGTGGCAAACACGACCGCATGACCGCAAGCGCGCAAACCCAGCCCTAGGGCAATCATCGGATGCAAATCGCTCAATGAACCCATCATAGTTAAAACAATTCGACTCATGACTCTTCCGCCTCATTGCTCAACCAACCAAGAATTTCCACTTCGCCAGGTAGGGTCTAATAGCCAGGTGGATGTGGAAGCTCACCCATGATTTCGCTCAATTTTTCCGCAATTGCTAACACATGGAAATCCTGCCACCGTCGCCCCACAATTTGCATTCCTATCGGTAATCCTGCTTGAGTTTGTCCAATAGGAATCACGACAACCGGATGTCCCGTGAAATTGAAAATCATCGTGTATGCGCCGCACGCCAATAAGTACGGAACTTTTACGCTATCAACTTCAATTGGCTGGGCATAGGAACGATGCGTAAAGGCAGGCGAGATGGCAACCGGACAAATCCACGCATCCCATTGATTTATGAAGGCATCCATCAACGCCATGAAGCGATCGCGCTTCGTCAAGATGGCAGCGTACTTGGGTAGCGTGGGCGGCACAGCCCGGATTCCGCCACGGGAAATTGGTGTGCCTTGCTTAAATGCAGTTTGGGTGCGATCGTAAAACTCAGTCTGAAATAGAGTCGAAACGCCATCCAAGAATTCTCGCGACAACGGTAGTGAGGCGTATAGTTCTAGTGAGATTAAAGCCGAGTAGGTAGATAAGGCTTCATTGAAATCAAAGTTTTCTGGACTTGCTGGCTCAATTTGAACGCCTAACTCAGCAATTTTGTTGATGGCTATGTGCAACACTTGTCGAGTTTCACAGCTGACCGCGAAATCGCCAAATTGCTCTGTCCAGGCAATGCGGTAGTCAGAAACTGATTTCTCAGAGGATAGATCTAGTGCAACTGGCGGAATTTCGGGTTGTCGCTCATCAGCTCCCGCAATCAGAGACAGGCAGAGTTTTAGATCGGCGATCGAGCGGGTCAAGGGTCCGACACTCAGCAGGTGACGAACGGCTCTCGCCATTCCTGGAAGTTCTGGAATATGTCCGGTAGTTGGAACTCGTCGATCGGTTGGCTTCAAACCGTATACACCGCAGCAGTGAGCCGGATGGCGAATTGAACCCGCGATGTCACTGCCAAGATCTAATGGAGAAAATCCCGCCGCGATCGCCGCTGCCGATCCCCCCGAACTTCCACCAGTGGTGTAATTGAGATTCCAAGGATTGTTGGTTCGACCAAAGACCGGATTATCGGTTTGATAATCGCCAGCCAATTTGGCTGGGTTGGTTTTCGCCAACACAATCGCACCTGCTTTTTTTAATCGAGCAACCGTTGTCGCATCGTGTTGCGGGACATAATTAGCCAGGGGTCGATAACCAGATGTTGTACGAAGTTCAGCTGTTTCTAGGCAATCTTTAATCGTGATCGGAACACCATGTAGCGGTCCCCAAATTTCACCTTTGAGTAACGCTTCATCCGCAAGGAAGGCGCGTTGACGAGTACGGTCTTCATCCAGCGTGCAAATCGCGTTGAGCTTGACGTTATGGGCGGCGACTTGCGTGAGATAGGCATCCAGCACTTCAACGGCAGAAACTTCGCGATCACGGATCATCTGAGCAAGCTTGTGGGCAGGCGCAAACACGAGACGACTCATACACTTGACCCCTTGTGTAAACCTGGATGAGATGATGATATCAATATTAGTTAATTACGTTAACTAATCTAGAGTTATGGGTCGTCCCACGAAAGAAAATTCTTTAACACCTGAAGATGTGATTGCGGCTGCGATCACATGTCTCGATCGAGAGGGAGAGTCAGCTCTTGGTGTCAATCGGGTAGCGCGAGAATTGGGCATTAAACCGCCTGCCATCTACAAGCATCTCGATGGCAATGCGGCTCTCCGTCGAGCGGTCGCCTTAGCTATTTGGCAGCAGTATGCGGCATGGTGTCGTCAGCGGCTTGACGGCGTGAATGCCCCTTGTGTGATGCTGAAAGTATGCGGACATGCCACTCGCAAATTTGCACACTCGTATCCGGCACGCTACCGGGTGATGATGAGATTTCAAATGCACCTGAGCGATACAGAAGCAGCTCCCTTGATTCAGGAAACGCTGGATTTCATGAGGCGGGTGCTGCAATCATATGAACTCTCGGAAGCCAAATTGATTGATTCAATGCGGATGGTCAATGCTGCGATCAACGGGTTTATTGCCGTTGAACAAGCTGGACTTCTCACGCTGGAACGATCGACAGATGCCAGTTTTGAGGTGATGCTTGATGCGCTCATTGTCGCGATCCAACACATTCGGGATGCCAGTACCGAATGATTCATGTTAGGTATCAAGATAGTGTCTTAGGGCATCAGCAAAAGCGAGTGAACGTCGATTTTTCTCTTGGGATGACTAAGGCACTTGACTATGAAGCGAAGCGTCTGGATATGACCCGGCAGTTCATCATCCAGTTTGTTGAGCGTTCTGGGTCTACTAAAAAACTGATCTGGGAACATACCAAATTTGTATGTTCCCTCTAATATGAACGCGCCCTTTGGTAATGCTAAAAGCGTGATTGCTTAAGGTCTAATGTTGATAGGCGGGAAAATCGGTATAGCCTTCTTGGTCAAAAGAATACCAGATACTGAGATCTGCCATGGAATTTAAAGGCCAACCGTTGGCAAAACGCTCGACTAAATCTGGATTGCTAATTAAGGGTCGCCCAAAGGCAATCAAGTCGGCACTGCCATCCTTGATTGCTGCTTCGGCAGTTTCTTGTGTATAGCCACAGTTACCCATGAGTGGACCTGTGAACACCTCACGAAATTCAGCCAACTTCATCGGCTCTCCTAACTCGTGAAAGCCGAATGCTAGACCATTTATCAAATGGAGGTACGCTAGATTGTAAGTGTTCAACTGCTTGGCAGCGTAGAGAAAGGTTTCCCGAAAATCTGGTGAACCCATGTCATTATAATTACCATTTGGCGACAGCCGAACTCCCACTCGATTAGCAGGCCATACAGTCACTAGCGCCTCCACAATTTCCTTGAGAAAACGGAAGCGATTCTCAGGACTACCACCATATTGGTCTGTCCGATGGTTAGTCTTGGATTGCAGAAACTGGTCGATCAAGTAACCATTGGCTGCATGAATTTCCACCCCATCAAAACCAGCATTTTTGGCTCGAACAGCAGCCCGACGATAATCCTCTACAACCAGAGAAACTTCATTCGTCTCCAAGGCTCGAGGAGTTTCGTAGGGTTGTTTCCCATTGGGAGTGTGAATGGACTCTGCATTCAGCTTAATGGCAGAAGCGGAAACTGGCAGTTGACCATTTCTTTGAAAACTACTGTGAGACGCACGCCCGCAGTGCCAAAGCTGTAGAAAAATGGGTGTTCCTTGAGTATGCACTGCATCCACAACCTGTTTCCAGGCTTCAGCCTGCTCGTCTGAGTAAATTCCCGGAGAATTTTGCCAACCGATAGCCTGTATCGAAATTACGGTAGCTTCCGTAACTATCAGACCGACCGAAGCCCGTTGAGCGTAATACTCTGCCATGAGAGCATTGGGCAGACGTTCCTCACCCGATCGAGAGCGGGTCATGGGAGCCATTACGACCCGGTTTTTGAGGGGCAAACCGCCCAAATCAAAAGGGCTAAGCAGGGCTGCGGACACCGTTTGAGCTGTCATTCGCTTGTTGTCTCCCTATCCAGATAATCGCATATATCGTAACAATTTCAATAACGTAACTTAACAAGTTCGGAGGATAAATGTATTGGTTTGTAGTTAATTCAAGTTATTAGTTCTAAAAAACACATGACGAATGTAAAGGATAACTTGTATCGCTAACGACATTTCTTTGACTCTGAAACTACCTTAAAAGACAGTGCTAATTTGACATAAGATTATGGTATGTTGCTCGATTGTTTCTCCAATTACTCAAGGAAGTTGCCGGAGGCAGCTCCGGCAACTCAAGAGCGCAAGCTCAATAGCACTCTATTTCTGGTCGCTCAGGTCATCCGTGCGATGCAGACAAGCTTGAACCATTCAGCTCAACGACTACCTGCCTTTGGGCAGCAAAATGCCCTACTTGAACACTCCCTCCCATGCATAATCTCACCCAAACTCAACTGACATCGGCTGACCTGGAAGCCTACTGGATGCCGTTTACAGCCAATCGGCAGTTTAAGGCAAATCCGCGCCTATTCGTCTCAGCAAAAGATATGCACTATATGACAGCGGACGGGCGGGAAGTTTTGGATGGGACAGGAGGATTATGGTGTGTCAATGCTGGACACAGCCGACGAGAAATTGCTGAGGCAGTGCAAGCGCAAATCTTGACGCTTGACTATTCTCCGGCTTTCCAGATGGGTCATCCGGCTGCGTTTGAACTTGCTAAGCGACTGACAGCAATGCTACAGGGTGACCTGAACCACGTTTTCTTCACTAATTCCGGCTCAGAAGCAGTGGAGTCGGCATTGAAGATTGCGATCGCCTACCACCGAGTCCGGGGAGAAGGCACTCGCCAACGGTTAATCGGTCGGGAACGCGGCTATCACGGTGTAAATTTTGGCGGCATTTCTGTTGGCGGCATCGCTACAACCCGCAAGTTCTTCGGCAGTCTGTTAACGGGAGTCGATCACCTGCCCCACACCCACAGTTTGGAACACAATGCCTTCAGTCGAGGACAGCCGCAGTGGGGGGCTCATTTAGCAGATGAACTAGAACAGCTCGTGGCGTTGCACGATGCCTCCAATATTGCCGCTGTAATTGTTGAACCTGTGGCGGGTTCCACAGGAGTTCTCGTCCCCCCGCTAGGTTACCTGGAGAAACTCCGCGCGATTTGTGAGCAATACGGCATTCTGCTGATTTTTGATGAGGTGATTACAGGCTTTGGTCGCTTGGGCAGCAGCTTTGCGACAGAGTATTTTGGCATCCTCCCCGATATTGTGACGGTTGCTAAGGGGATTACCAACGGAACAGTACCGATGGGAGCAGTGTTTGTTCGTCAGGGGATCTACGACGCCTTTATGCACGGTCCTGACAACGCCATTGAACTTTTTCACGGCTATACTTACTCTGGTCATCCGGTTGCCTGTGCTGCTGCCCTAGCGACCCAGGAGATCTACCAGCAAGAGGGATTGTTTGAGCATGCCCACGCCCTAACAGACTACTGGGAAGATGCAGCGCATTCGCTCAAGGGGCTGCCCCATATCATTGATATTCGCAACCTCGGCTTGGTTGCGGGGATTGAGCTAGAGCCAATTCCTGGTAAGCCAGGAGCTAGGGCATTTGACTGTTTCCTGCGCTGCTACGAACAGGGCTTGCTGATTCGTCAAACCGGGGACATCATCGCGCTATCTCCACCTCTGATTCTTCAGAAGGAACACATTGACCAGATGTTTGAAATACTGGGTTCGGTGATTCGAGAATTGCAATAAACGCTTGATCTCTGTGAAAGGAGCCCGCGCCGTCTCATAAGAGTGAGCGGTGTCGGAAGGCGGGGCGGTCACATAAGAGCGGCGTTACTCATTCCATATTGTGACCGCCTTGACTGACCTCATATAAGAACCAAATGCGCTTCTCAGTCTGATCGAGAATTTCTTCTAAGACGTTACCAGTTGCTGCATCATGGGTTTCGTCACAGAGTTCAACAGCGGCGCGCTGCTTCTGGGCAATATGCCGATTGTCCTCAATTAATCGCTGGATCATCTGCTCCGGCTTTACGAAGTCGTCGTTGTCATCTTCAATGGTTTGCAGTTGACTGATGTGCGTAATGCTACGGATGGTTGTGCCGCCGATCCGACGTACCCGCTCTGCCATCATATCGATTGACTCAAAGATAGCATCGGCTTGCTCGTCGAACAGCAGGTGATAGTCACGAAAGTGCGAACTAGCTAGGTGCCAGTGGTAGTTTTTGGTTTTAACATAGAGTGCGAAGGCATCAGCGATTAGCGTGTTGACAGCCTCAGTTACTGCCTGCACTGTCTCTGACGGCAAATCAGTCGGCGTTGCTAGTTGCTGCGGAGCTGGAAAAGACTTAATCTTGCCGTTCCCGTCTAGGTTGCCAGCTACAGCAGACTTAGTAGAAACTGGGTCAGTGGTTTTGGTGGCCATAAGCTTCCTCTTGCATTCTGTGAGATATCGGTTGAGAATTCTAGCTGCTTCAGTCAGAAAGCTCATCCCGCTACAGAGATATAGGATCGCCGCATTCGACTTCACTAAGTTTGACAAGCAGCGGCTAGAGTTACTGCTTTTCCTGACTTCTAACCTCTCGCCTCTAGTGTCTTTTGTTCAACCCCTACAGATAGTGTAAATCTTTGATCCTTACAGGCTCTTTACCCCTATATCTAAATCGCTTATAGTCATAATCTACCCTGAAGCAACAAGACGATCTATGGTTAGAGACCTTGAGCGCGTACGTCAAAATAGCAGGTTTCCTGAAACTGCCCCTGCGGCTAATCCAGTCTTCTTTAGGACTTACAGCCGCCGCGGCGTTTCGGCAGGGCGTGAGACGTGGGATCAGGTTTGCGATCGCACCCTCCAAGGATTACTCGAGATCGGCAAACTTACAGCCGAAGAGGCAGACCTAATTGACCGAATGCAGCGCCAAATGAAGTCTCTTCCTAGTGGGCGCTGGCTCTGGGTTGGTGGCACAACGTGGATTTCTAAGTCAGAGAACTTCTCTGGTGCCTACAACTGTACCAGTACAAATGTACTGGATTGGCGAGCCTTTGGTTTAATGATGGACCTAGCCATGATGGGCTGTGGCACGGGAGCAGTACTGGAACCGAAATATATTAACCAGCTACCATCCATTCGTAATCGGCTGAGTGTCATCCTACAGCAAGGTGTCGGCATGACCCCAGCTCACCTGCGGCGCGAACACACAGAAATTAAGATCGAGGGCGATTGCGTTACGCTACATGTTGGAGATAGTCGCCAAGGTTGGATTGAGTCTTATCAAACCCTACTGGAACTCTCTAGTGACGAGCGGTTTGGGGGAACAGTGAAGCTGCAAATTGACCTCAGCGATATTCGTCCTACAGGAGAAGTTCTCAAAGGCTTTGGGGGTGTTGCCAACCCGATCAAGCTACCTGAACTCTACGAGCGCTGCGCATCAATCCTCAACAAAGCAGTAGGACGGCAGCTCAACTCTGTTGAGTGCTGCTTGCTGATTGATGAGGCGGCAGTAGTAGTGGTAGCGGGCAACGTCAGACGCTCAGCTGGGATGAGGCAAGGAAATAGCGATGATCCTGCTTTCGTCAACGCCAAGGATAATCTGTGGCAACAGGATGAAAACGGCAACTGGCGAATCGATCCGGAACGAGATGCTCTAAGAATGGCAAACCATACTCGCGTGTTTCACCACAAACCGACGCTTGAGGAGTGTGTTGAGGCTGTTCGTAAACAGTATTACTCTGGTGAGGGCGCAATTCAATGGGCTGGTGAAGCAATAGCCAGAGCTAACTGTGACTTGCTGACAACGGATGTTGCTAAGAAAGAATTCTTGAGAGCTTACGACGAGGGGAAAGTCAGACAGTGGCTAGAAAATAACGACCCCAAGATGCCTGAAGATGAGATGGAGCATCGCCTGGGTCGATATGGTTTGAATCCTTGTGGAGAAATACTTGGCAGTAATTTCCACTGCAACCTCTCAGAAATCCACTTGAATCAAATCGATCCACACAATTACAAAGAACAAGAGGATGCCTTTACCGCTGGAGCGCTGTCTGTAGCAGCACTGCTAAACCATAAGTTCGTTGAAGAGAGATACCAAAAGTCACGGGAATTAGACCCAATCGTAGGCGTTTCCTTCACTGGACTGTTTGATTTCTTCGTGACTGCCTTTGGTATAGATTGGCTGCGCTGGTGGCAAGCCGGACGACCTGCAACTCCAGCTGGAATGGAGTTTAAGCGACAAGAGCAAGAATATCTGATCCGTTGGAAAAATATTGTCCACCGAGTCGTTTGGGACTACTGCGATCGCCACAGCATCAAACGCCCAAATCGCTGTACAACTGTGCAGCCCTCTGGCACAAAATCGTTATTGACTGGTGCCTCATCTGGATGGCACCCGCCTTTTGGGTTGCGGTGGATCAGGCGTATTACCTTTGCTAAGAATGACCCCGTAGCTTTAGCTTGTTTAGACTATGGCTATTCTGTTGTTCCAGGACAATCAGACAAAGACGAACAAGGAAACTTGCTCAACGATCCCTTTGATGAGCGGGTGAGGGAATGGCTAGTGGAAATCCCAGTCGAGGTAGCGTGGGTCAATCTACCAGAAGTTGAGGAGATTGAGGTAGAGAAGTTTAGCGCTACAACAATCTTTGACTTTTATATGAACGTGCAGAAATATTGGACTACCCACAATACTTCTGCTACTATCCTGCTGACCGAAGCAGAAGTGGAGCCTCTAGGACAACAAATTTATGAAACTATCAGGGACGATGAAGGCTATATTTCGTCGGCACTCCTAGCCAGATTTGATGCTCCCTTCCCACGATTACCGTTTGAAAGGATATCTAGAGAGGAATACGAGCAACTGCGAACAAAGGTTCTACAACGGAGAAAGTCTGATGATTTCTTGCAAATTCTCAGTTCTCATCTCAAAGAAACTCGATTTCCTGACACAGGACCCCAAGATCCTGCTTGTTCAGCTTTAAGTTGTGAACTTCAAGTTCGCTCAGAGCCTATTAGGTAGTAGGGATTGGGGGGATAGGGTGATTGAGGGATGAGGTTGATGGGAAGCAAGAAAACTGACTGGAATGATGCACCAAGTGATGATGCTCCACTCCTGATAGTTCAGACCTAGGGCTATGTGTCGAGTCTGGATTTGCTCCGAGTTCCTGTCTGTGCCGACGACTCCACGACATCAAGTGGGTAGCGATCACTGGCTTGATTGGGCAATAGGTCACTCATTCTCCCCACCTCCCCACTATGGTGATGGACTAATCTGTTGCTTAGCCTGTATCAGGTTTCGCAACTCATCTGGAGGAAAAGTGGCGGCAACTTCGTTGTAAGGAGCTTCTGTACCTGTAGGACTAATAACGTACTGAATTCCGTTTTTATTTTTACTACCGATAACGACTCCTGCTTGAAGTGCTAATGGGTACCACTCATCAAAGTTAGGGTCATAGGCTTGTGCTGCTGCAGGATTCTTCAGAGTCAATATTCCCTGAGAATTGACGTAATAAGCATCTCCTACATAACCAGTGTCGTTATAGAAGATCTGATGAATATATTGATCTAGTTTGATTTCATTGTGGATTTCAGGTCGATAAAAAGCCTTAATTTCTTCCTTGAGGCCCATTTGTTCAAGGCGATCGTGAAATGCCCTTTTAT
>JAFAVL010000523.1 GCA_019242465.1 Chroococcidiopsidaceae cyanobacterium CP_BM_RX_35
CAGCAGCAGCAAGAAGATCAAAAGTACGAGCGTACTGAGAATCGCAAACAGGATACCTCGCACGATCTGTTTAGCACTGCGGCTTTCCCGATACTCAGCAATTGCTAGTTTGAGAATTTGCGCCGTTTCTTTTGCCAGTTGTTGATGAGATTGATCTGCCTGCCGATCGGCATCCAGCACCGTAAGGAGAGTCGTGTGCCCCGCTATGACCACAGAGGTATTGCCCTGTTCTTCCACCCGAATTGATTCAGGTGCAATCTGCTCATCATCGGCAACTGCGATCAACCGCTCATTGAGCACCTTTGCCCGCTCTGCTGCCGTTACCGTGCCTGGAATGCCCTGCCTCACAGTGAATAACACTTGACCATCTAAAGTCACAGGATAGCCATCAATCGGATTACCAGCAGGGCTGCTCTCCTGGGCATAAAGCGGCGTATTTACACTGGTCAGAAACAGCGTCGCAAAAAACAGGACGAGCCAAACCCGGAAACGAGGGGGTATGGCAAGGAAAGGGCGTGGGGTAGGAACAGTCATATAGCAGTTCTCAGTCTTAGGAATACGCTGTCGGCTCTAGAATTAATCTTTTGCCACCACAATTAGCCGATCGCTTTGGACAAAGGTAATCCTTTCCGATTTATCTGGGTTGAGTTGCACCCTAAAAATTTTACTTGTGTCTTCTGCCTCTTTTTCGACGCAGTAGCCAAGTACTAGATGTCCGTACCGCTTGGCAGATTCGACCACTGTGTAGAAGTTGACGGGACATCCTAACTCTACATAATCCTCCGTCGGTCTAAGCTGTAGGTGATTGCCTTCAGGATTGGTCAATCCTAACAAGGTCGGAAGGCGATCTTTGTTTTCCGATATCTGCGCGAGGACGAGGCTCACAAATTGGTTACTGACAATCACATCATCTACTCGCGCTACCCTCGCTAAATTACGGCTACTTTCCTCCATGAGTTCGGTGACGATGGGAAACTTATACCCCGATCGCTCACTAATGTCCCGTAGGTGCAACAGGACAATCAGGGTTTGCGCGTCTGCTGCTTGTGCCGATAATCTCTCAAAAGGACTGAGAACAACCACATGATCATAGGAAGGGATGTTCAGTTCCTCGAGCAAAGACCGATCCTGAATATCTCCGACTCGAAACTTAACGGTAAGATGCTTTAACTCCTTGCACCGACGGGCAATTTCCGCTTCGGTGTCTGGATTTGCCCCAATCAGCAGGATGCTCGACCCGATAGCCATGTACTGCTCCAGTCGATTGATAATCTCTGGCACATCCGTATTCCATCCCAGCATAAGTAGGCGCTTTGGTTGAGGAGGATGAGGCTGGGGGACTCGTATCATTTCTGCATCAATCTCGTAATCCTGAATTCCAGAGAGTCTGAGCGTCTCATCGTTTTCCGAGATGGCAATAATTTGTGTGCCTGGGGCGATCGCCTTATCCATCGGGGGGTTAATGAGAATCTCCCCGTCCGACAAGCGCAAGCCAATGACAGTAGAATCTTCGTACATCAAGAGGGCTTCACCAAAGTTTTTTCCGACTAAGAGTGGTTCTTTTTGAAAGTAAATTTCTCCCCCTTCAAATGACACTAGCTCGGTGATAACCCAGGAGATGTGGACTTGGCGGACACTTTCGACGATCATGTATCCTAATATTGCGCCAAAACGAAATGTCAGCACTTCATCACGTCCTATCATCTGCGCTACCTCTCGATTTTTGACATCGTATAGCTGAGTGACAATGTTGTAGGGTTGGGGGTGACGCTGAGGATTTTGAACGATCGCAAGGATAGTCTTGATAACCCAGACATCCGCTTCTGGCGATTCGGGGGGAAGAATAATGATAGAACGTGCTGTGTGGGGATTAGCGATTTCTAGATCGTCGAGGTCGCTCGGATTACCAGTGCGACAGATGATGCGAGTTCGTCCCGTTGAGCCAACTCTAAGCTTAATTTCGTCCTCCATTGCCACTTTGTCTTGATCGGCGAGAATAACAACAGCAGAACGGGACTGGTTAGCATTAGCCAGAACTAGCTGGCTGATAATCGTGAAAATTGTCGAAGACCATCCCAGGATCAGTGTATGTTCTGATTCGATGACAAAAGACCGACCCCTGCGCAACTCCTCCAATTTAGTGTTAAAGCCAGTTGCAACGATCCCAATCAACGCACTGACGATAAAGATGCCGACCAAGGTGGTGAGAAGCATCCCGCCCAGATAATAAAGATTGCCTTGAGAGCTGTTGAGACTGCCCGGATCGATCGCATGATTGAAAACCACCCAGAGTATTTGACCAAATCTGAGAGGCGTGCCATCATAGCTTGTTCCTAAACCAAACAGGTAAAGAAATGCCGTGATGCTCGTGATCAACAGCAACGTCAGGAGAGATAGCACCGCTACTAGCGCAATTGTCCCTCCCGACATCAGATTATCAAACTTGTAGCGAAGGCGATCGCCAAGGGTGATCTGTTTCATCGACCATTGATTAATTCACGCTGCTCTATCCTTCTTTTATCAGAAAACTCCATCATAAAAATCAAATTAGCAATTTCTTTTATTATGCTTCATTCAATCTTGATTCTAAAAAACATTTTGCTTGTTGCTTCCCATCTTGAATGAGCTGGTTAATAAGTTTAGGATTGCGATCAAGTTTGCTTTCATAGTTAAGGCTTTTTTGCAGGTCATGGGACATTTCTATAAAGGGGATATAGTAAGGTTTGTCTTCTTTTTCAATAAAAGATCTGGGAATTTTGACTGGTTCATTACGATAGAACTCTTCTAGAAACTCATCTTTAAATGCTCCTCTTAAAAAGAGCTCGTTAAGGCTCCTCGATATCTTGTAGATTTTGAAATAAAGAAATATTCCCTTCCAGCTCATTGCGGCGATCTAAAATATTATCTATTTCAACTGAAATCTCATCTCTGCGTGTCGGATTCAACTTAATCACCCAGATTTCCTGGAGAAGATTCGCTGAGCCAACAGCAGGGGGACTCAGTAATTTTATACGCAAACATTAAATAATCACAACTTTCCTTTAATTATAAGGCAATTTTCTAAAGTCTTACAGCCTAAATAATATTTTATTCAACCGAATTCTAGGTGTTCCTTACGACAAACTTAATGTCTATGGAGGTGTAATTGCTTTGGGGCATCTTTGTCGCTTTTAGACAGACACACTACAGTTTTAGATAACATTAGATTGTGGAGATGACGCCGCCAGTCGCCTGCCTAGATCGTGTTAACCGTCTAACACTGCACTTCGCCTAACGCCTACGGCAACGCGAAGGCGCTGGCAGCTAACACGCTGGCTCCTCGATGGTATCGGTGTTCGAGACATTCCCTCCTGAAAGAAGTTTCGGAAGACGTTGTTGAGCAATCAGCAAAGTCTTGATTACTCAGTTCTTATGATTCAATATATTCGGTCTACCATCCTGCCCTCAAAACCCGCTCAACTCTTTATCCAGACAGGGCTGAAGTGGCAGCAAGATGATTGCTTCGGTATGGCAGCGGCTCTATCTTACTACGCCCTTTTCTCTCTGTTTCCGATTTTATTGGTCGTCCTGAGCGTTATCGGTTCGCTGATTGGACCCAATACTGAAGCGTTTCACCATATCAAAGAAGTGGTAGAGCATTTTCTGCCTCCAGAAGTTCGCGATCTAGTCAGAGGAACTATCATTGCTCTAAACCAAAGTAGTGTCGGAGCTGGAATTATTGGATTTAGCTTGCTCTTATCTTCAGCCAGTACAGTCTTCGCCGTTTTAAGAGGTTCAGTCAATAAAATCTGGCGATCACATAGTTCAACTTCTGAATCAGCATCAATTCCTAGAATGGCGCTTTCCTTTCTTATGAACCAACTTCTGTCTTTTCTGTTAGTGCTTGGGACTGCCTTATTACTGCTAACTTCATTAATTTCAAGTATTGCTATCAAGACCATCCTTGAATTGGCCACAACCTTTCAAAAAACCTTTTCCTTCATTCATATTGACTCACTGCAACTAACTAAAGGGCTTCAGACAAGCTCATCGTTTTTGATTCTAGCTCTGGCTGCCTGCATTTTGTTCAAAATTTTGCCGTCCGTTTATGTTGGTTGGCGGGATGTATGGTTGGGTGCGCTACTCACTGCCTTGTTGCTGGTGGGATTGCAACAATTAGTCAGCAATAGTGTCATTACGATCGGCAGCCATTTTCTCTCCTACGGCGTAATTGGAAGCGTCATGATTCTGCTGCTGTGGATTTATCTGACGTCTGAAATCTTCCTCGTTGGCTGCGAGTTTTCCTACATTTATGCTCATCTTTTCGGCAGTCGCCGTCACAGAACATGAATCAAATGCGGACGCTTCAATTCAGGCATCAAGGCTTTTGGGCAATCAGTCTCACCTTATTTGTGGTTGCCTACAATGTCAGTGTCATACCTGCCATCATGTCTTCGATCGTGCTCGAATTCAATTCGAGCGTTGGCTACATTCAGGATATCTTGGTGCTTTTCTCCCTTGTGACAGCTTCCTTTGCACCTACAATAGAGAACCTGTGTGGCTTTTACGGTCGCACTCCCGTATTTATCATCGGCTTAATTCTATATGGCATTGGGATTGCTCTTACTTCCTTTAGTCCTACAATTGGAATTCTGGCAATCAGTTTTTCGCTGTTGACGGGTCTAGCTGCCACTCCCTTGATTAGTACCCCTTGGGCGATCGCAGATCTGATTTATGACGCTGAAGCTGAAGAGCAGGTAACCTTAGCGCTAATTTTGGCTTCAACGCTAGGTGGCTTGTCTGGATCTCTGCTTGGGGGTTACCTTGCCTCTACTTTAGGTTGGCGTTGGGCATTTGTGCCCTCACTGAGTGTCCTTATCCTCGTCTTGCTGTTCAGACGCTCGCTGCCAAATCTGACAATTCCCTATAAGCAACCGATCGACTGGGTGGGAGGTTTACTATCATTGCTGGGGCTTGGCTCTATTTTAACGGGTATCAGCTTGGCAGGAGAATTTGGGTGGTGGGAGCCGAAGCGTTTGTTTTCAATTGCGGGTCTAGTAATTCCACCATTTTCGATCTCGATTGTGCCCACATTAGTTGCCGTTGGGATGATTATTTTAGGGTTCTTCGGTTTCTGGCAACGACGGCAGGCGAAACGATATGGAGCTTCTTTACTCCGAGTAGGACTATTGCGTAAGCGAAAATTCTTATTTGGGATTCTTACCGCAATGCTGCATACAATGATTACGACGGGCATCCAATTTAACCTATATCAGTTTGTACCAGTTGCATTGTCGCTGAATCCATTCAGAACAGTGCTTACTATCATCCCGTACAACGTATCAATGATAATTGTGTTAATTGCCGTTGTGAAGTACTCGATTTTGAGCAACCGCATCGCACCTAAGTATATCGTCTGTAGCGGTATTTCTTTGCTTGCTGCTGGCATTGGGATACTTTACAGCAGCTTGCATCCCCTGGTTCCCTCGCTTGGACTGATGCCGGGGTTGATCGTCATGGGTGTCGGTTCAGGATTATTTTTGTCGTATATTAGCGTCCTCACTTACTCAGCAGCGTCAATGGATGAGAAACCGCAATGCTATGGAATTTATAATCCGATTCAGAACTTGGGCAACTCGCTAGGGAGAGGAATTCTCGGTGCAGCGCTAGTATTTTTTGCCTCTGAAGGCATTGTCGATAGTGTCTTACAAAATCTTGGCGAAACATTGCCGCCAACCCAACGCAGTGAAATCATTGCCAAATTACAAGAGATGCTTCAGACGTTTTCTAGAGAAGAACTCAAAGAGGTATTTGCTAATAAACTGCCGCCATCAATTTATCCATTGCTGCGCTCTATTAACCTTGATGCGGCGACTTCAGGACTCAAAACTTCACTATTGATCGCACTCCTCC
>JAFAVL010000679.1 GCA_019242465.1 Chroococcidiopsidaceae cyanobacterium CP_BM_RX_35
AAGCTGCCCAACCATCGGATGTTGATGAAAGGTTGAGCTTGCTCAAGGAAGCTGAAAGATGTTAAGATTCTGCTCTAGAAATATAGGGCAAACTCAATGCCAGCAGCCAGTAACTCGATTAAGTTTGGTACAGACGGGTGGCGAGGCATAATTGGCGATGATTTCACATTCGATCGCCTAGCTTGGGTAGCGCCAATTGCTGCTGTGGTCTTGCAACAGACCTATGGTGAAACGGTGATTAGCCGGACAATTGTTGTCGGCTATGATCGGCGCTTTATGGCAGAAGCTTTTGCCCAAAGAGCAGCAGAGGCTGTGACGGCAGCAGGATTTGATGTCTTACTTGCTGAAACCTACGCCTCTACGCCAGCTTTTAGCTGGGCGATCAAGCAGTATAACGCTTTGGGAGCCTTGGTGATTACCGCCAGTCATAATCCTGGCAGCTATTCGGGCTTAAAGGTGAAAGGGGCGTTTGGTGGTTCGGTACCGCCAGAGGTTACTCGGAAAATTGAAGCGTTGTTAGCTGAGGAACCACCACAAGTCACAGCTACTGGCAAGCTCCAAATGTTCAATCCCTGGCCTAATTACTGCGAAACGCTCCAGGCTAAAGTAGATATTGCCCTAATTCGAGAGGCAATCGAGCGAGGGAAACTGACTGTCTTTGCCGATGTCATGCATGGAGCAGCAGCAGGTGGTTTGGCACAACTACTGGGAGCGCCAGTACAAGAAATTAATAGTAATCGCGACCCTCTGTTCGGCGGCGGAGCACCAGAACCCTTGCCACGCTATCTCTCTTACCTATTCCGGTCGATCAGAACTCATAGGCAAAAAGATGGTGCTGGTTTAGCTGTGGGGTTGGTGTTTGACGGCGATGGTGATCGCGTGGCGGCTGTTGATGGGCAGGGCAACTTCCTCAGCCCTCAAGTTTTAATTCCGGTGTTGATCGAGCATCTAGCAGCGAGACGGGGAATGGTGGGTGAAGTGGTCAAAACTGTGAGTGGTTCTGACTTGATTCCTCGCGTTGCTGCCCTATATCATCTGCCAGTATTTGAAACGCCAATTGGTTACAAGTACATTGCTGATCGGATGTTGGAAAGTCAAGTTTTGCTAGGTGGTGAGGAGTCAGGCGGCATCGGCTATGGCAATCATATCCCAGAGCGAGATGGGCTATTTTCGGGGCTGTACCTGCTAGAGGCTGTAGCGCAATCTGGTTTTGATTTAAGTGATCTCTATCGCCGTTTACAAGCACAGGCTAATTTTATCTCCGTCTACGATCGGGTCGATTTGCCTCTTGCCAGTATGGACGTGCGATCGCGCCTTCTAGAACAACTGCAGAATCAGCCTTTGCAGAATATAGCTAGACAGCCAGTGGTGGATTGCCTCACCATTGACGGCTACAAGTTCCGCTTAGCTAACAATAGTTGGCTAATGATTCGCTTTAGCGGCACTGAACCAGTTTTAAGACTGTACTGCGAAGCTCCCACCCTAGAGCAGGTGCATCACACTTTAAAGTGGGGTGAGAATTGGGCAAATTCATGTTGATCTGTTAATGACATTAAATTTGGTGGTGGCGACAGGCAATCTAGGCAAGCTGCGGGAGATGCAGTTTTACCTAGCTGATTTGAGCTGGAAATTGACGCTGAAGCCTGCTGAAATAGATATTGAGGAGACAGGTGATAGCTTTGCCGCCAATGCTCGTCTGAAAGCGTCCCAAGTAGCACAGGCAACCGGAAAGTGGGCGATTGCCGATGATTCTGGTTTGCAAGTTGATGCTTTAAACGGAGCTCCCGGTATTTACTCGGCTCGTTATGGCAAAACAGATGCAGAACGGATTGCACGAGTGTTGCAGGAATTAGGCGATGAGCCGAATCGGCAGGCTAAGTTTGTCTGTGTCGTAGCAGTTGCTCGTCCAGACGGGGCGATCGCCTTGCAATCTGAGGGGATTTGTCGCGGTGAAATTCTCTATGCGGCTCGTGGCACTGGTGGATTTGGCTACGATCCGATTTTTTATGTTCCATCCCAGCAATTGACCTTTGCCGAAATGCCGCCCCACCTGAAGCACTCAATTAGCCACCGAGGTCAGGCCTTTGGGTCCCTACTCCCTCAGCTTAAAGAGATAGATAGGTAAACACTAAATTTTTCACAAAATCTTCACATTTTTTTTTTAGAATTCTCAATGAAGATAGAATATTCAAGAAATTTTTGTCTATTTAACAAAAAATCTCTTCTCGAAAAGCAAAGAGTTTCTAGAGTTGAGTCAATAAATGTTGGAGTGGCAAAATATCTGACGAAGCAAGTCGCCTAAAAAGTCAGACTCAAATCGGGAGAGTGACTGACAGTTTTACCCGTTACTTAATCTGTTTTTCAGGAAAATTTCAACAGGCTTAGTAATAGCATAAATTAGTTTAGAGGGAGCAAGACAAAGATGCTAGACACTATTAAAGAATCCCGTCCAGTCAGAGAGCTAGACTCCTTTATTAAACTCTCTCAGCAGGAAATCAAAGCCAAAGCGAGCATCTTCCTTAATCCAGCAACGGGAGCAGTGTGGGAAGTATTCGTCAAAGAGGGAAAACTTCTGGTTGATGTGCCAAATTTTAGCTTTCAGATTGCTCCCTTAAGCCACACGAGGTTTAGACCAGTAGATACGCAGATCAACTTAGAATTTGAGTTTGAAGAGTCACGCCACAATCAGCCTTTGCTCTTGCACATTTACGCTAAAGGCATAAATCGGGCTACCTTTGCAGCTCTTTAATAAGATTTTGTCGCAGCCTTAAATGGTTTGAAAGAAACACTCAAACAATTATAAAGAGTAGTAGTTATGCCAAACACGTATGATTTAGAATCGTTCAACTTTGGCATGGATTATCGATGCAGAAGAAAACGTAACTTTGTAGATATTGCTCAATGTATAAGTTCTTGAGATGAAGGCCAGGGGTTTTATCTCATGGTCAAGCGATCACTCCAGGCATCAATTCCTGGAATTCAGCAAGCAAAACGCGCCTTTGCCTTCAAGGGGTGGACTCAAGAAAACCTGGCAGGAGAAGTCGGGTTAAAGACGCGGCAATCAATCTGGCGGTTTTTCACTAGACAACCAGTTGAGCGTCAAGTTTTTCTAGAAATTTGTTTGCTCCTGGAGCTAGACTGGCGAGAAATCGCGGTCGATCCACCCGCCGAATTTCCTGAACCTGGAAAAATCGCGAATGCTCCAGTTGCAGACATTGACACTCTAGTACGACAGGTGCGAGCACAGCGCCAGGACAAAATCCAAGACCAGTGCGGCACCTTGCAACTGTTAAACATTAGCCATCCTGTCAAAATTGACGATATCTACATCAATGTCAACATTTTGGAGGAGATTTTTAGCCAGCAGTGGTTGGAGTTGGCTGATCTGCAACGCTTCACGCCCAAAGAATTCGCTCGATTTGGACTAGGGGAAGAATCCCAGACCCAAATCGCGGGTATGAAAGCAGTCGAAATCTACTCGCGGCTGCGGGTGCTGGGGAAGCCAGGGGCGGGTAAAACCACTTTCTTGCAACATCTGGCGATTCGGTGTAACCAAGGCAGCTTTGCCGCTAATCGAGTTCCCATTTTTGTCACCTTGAGGGATTTTGCCGATGAATCTAGAGCAGCAGGCGAGTTGAGCTTACTCAACTATATTCGTGAGGAGTTCCTCACCTCTGGTATTGCAGACCCATCTGTGATTGAAACCCTACTGCAAGAGGGCAGAGTATTGCTATTGCTGGATGGGTTAGATGAAGTGCTTCATGAAGAGCGCAAGATTGTTGTCAAGGAAATTCGTAGACTTTCTGAAAAGTATCAAAAGAATCTGTTTGTCGCGACTTGTCGCACAGCAGCTAAAGCTTTTCATCTCCAACGTTTCACAGATGTGGAGATGGCTCCGTTTACGCCAGACCAAATTGTGGCTTTTGCTCAGAAGTGGTTTACAGCACTGACAAAGACTACGATTCCAACTGGGCAGGAACAGGCAGTTCAGTTCATTGAGCAACTAGGCTTGGCTGAAAATCTGCCCTTCCGTAGACTTGCCGTTACTCCTGTGTTTCTACACCTCGTCTGCTGGGTGTTTCATTATCAGGGCAAATTCCCCACCAAACGCTCGGAGTTTTATCAGCAATGTTTAGAACTCTTGCTCAGCAAATGGGACGAAACTAAAGGCATTGAGCGGGACGAGATGTACCAAGGCTTTTCATTGCCACAAAAGCTCAAGCTGCTGAGTCAAGTTGCCATTGTCACATTTGAGCAAGGGGAGTACTTTTTTGAACGACAAGCCGTTGAACAACACATTGGCGACTACATCCGTGATTTACCAAATGCTTTGACGGAGCCAGAGGAATTGCAATTAGAGAGTGAAGGGATACTCAAGGCGATCGAGTTACAACATGGACTCCTGGCAGAACGAGCGCAAGGGATTTTCTCCTTCTCTGAGCAGATATTTCAAGAATATTTTACGGCGCGAAAGATTGTTGCTAGTCACAATTTGCAAGCATCCGAACGAGCGTTGGAACGGCTAGTCAGTCATCTGAGTGAACCGCGCTGGCGGGAAATCTTTTTGTTGACGGTTACCATGTTACGAAGTGCAGACTTTCTAGTGCAGTTGATGAAGCAACAAATTGATGCGCTCGTGGCTCACGATCCCTATCTGCAAGATTTTTTAACTTGGGCCAGCCAGAAGTCTTTGACCACCCCTCCGCAGCCTGCTGCGATTCGCGCCTTTGACTTTGCCCTTGCCAACAAGCCCCACCTTGTCCCGCACTTAGCGCTTGACTCCACTTGGGACCAGGGAATTTTTCTGGATATGGTATTGGATGATCTGATGCTGAAGTGTGCCATTGACTCTAGCGCTGATTTTACTCTTGCCCAAGCCTGTATCGATGCTCTTAACAATGCTCTGATGATGGTGCTTGATGTGCGGTTACATCACTCTCTGCAATGCCTCAAAGCTCAACTCCCTAACCCAGCAAAAAGCAGAGAAAGATTTCAGGCATGGTGGCAAATCAACTATCTAGATTGGACAGAGCGGCTAAGAGCAGCAATTGTTAAACATCGCAATATTCAGATGCACTGGCACTTCAGCCCTGAGCAGCAGCAACTGTTACAGCGCTACTATGACGCCAATCAATTGCTGCTCGATTGCCTCAACAGCAACTGTGAGGTGACGGCTGCCGTGCGGCAGGAGATTGAAGCTGCTTTGTTATTGCCTCAAAAACAACTTCAGGAGCGGGAATGGAATCATGCTGAGCAGCAAGTTAGGTTATGCCTTTGAAGGTATGGGTGGTCACTCAATCGGATTAAGCCATTGCTTTTGCTTGCAGGGGTGGCAAGCAGCGCTAGAACACTAACGGTGCAGAAAAAGCCTACATTCCACCAACTCAATACGAGCGGTTGCCTACCCGTTAGGGCAGAGCTAAGTGGTTGAACGGTCATAAATTTTTAGATCATGCTGCATGCAAATCTGCCTCATCGAGAAACACCATCGTTTCTGCACCTACTCTGCCAAAATTAGGCTCTCGCCCCAATGGCATCTCGACGAGATATGTCCAAGTCCCAGCTTCAGGTCTGTAGCTTCGCACGATTCCTTGTCCACCAACAAAGCTCACTTGTTGAGCATGACTAAAACTAGGCACCTTGATAAACTTTGCAGTCATGAACAAGACTTCTCCAATTCACTGTTGATGATTCCACTAAAACAGAAAGCCATTAAATAAGTTTTATATCTTGCTAGGTAAAGAAGTAAAACACCATCTACGACTTTTGAATGTTTTATCAGTATTTGTATAAATTATACGCAAGTAAAACATTTACTCAGACATGATCTTTAACAGCAGTATGTCAAGCTAATTCTCATCGACAATTGCGGATCACATTGTTATGACTCAAATTCTGGATAGCTTGCCTACTGACTGTGCTAGTCGAATTCTCTGTTGTTACATTAATGACGCTCACAGGATTAAGATTGCTCGGATAACAAATATTTCAAATTGGTACTTTGAGCGCGTTGTTTTTCCAGGAGAGAAGCTCTTGTTTCAAGCACTACCAGAGGCTCAACTAGAAACTTATGTAAAGAATTATTCTACTGTTGCTCTAGTAGAGATTATTACTTGCGATCACTTAGCTGTCAAAGATTCTCAAACTGAGCGAAAGTGTATTGCTCAGTGGAGAGAAAATTTTGCGGATGATCCAGATCGAAGCTTTAACATTGCAGAAAAATTCATTAACAAAGAGAGTTTTTCTAGTCAACTTCTAAAGGAGCCATAAGTGGCAGATATTGCTTTCAAGAAAAAGATTTTAGGAAAAACAACTCAGAAAGCATCTAATCAAAGGACAAGTTTTACAAATGACACGCTGCCAAGTGAAGCGCTCAATTCACCTACTGATCAAAACTGCATCCCCAATCAAGGCGAGCGAGGTCGAGTTATTATTTTCATTGATGGAGCGAATCTGTTTTATGCAGCTTCACAACTTAGCATTGAGATTGATTATGTCAAACTACTGCATTACTTAACGGCTAGAGATTGCCTAGTCCACGTGTTTTTCTACACAGGATACGATCCGACGAATGAGAAGCAGCATGGATTTCTTCAGTGGATGCGTTGTAATGGCTTCCGCGTTATTACTAAGGTGGTAACACAGGCTCCGAATAGTGCCAAAAAAGCCAATCTTGATGTAGAAATTGCGGTGGATATGATGAGGTTGGCTCAACATTGCGATACAGCCGTTTTGGTCAGCGGCGATGGAGATTTCGCCTATGTAGTGAATACCATTACTCATCAAGGCGTTCGGGTTGAAGTGGTCGGGTTACGATCGATGACCAGTAGGTCTCTGATTGATGTTGCCAACTGTTATGTCGACCTCGCTGCCATTCAACAAACCATTCAAAAGCTTGACGGCAGTGTCTGTCAGCAATTGCATCCCGATATCTGCTATAGCAGTTCCCCTCGAAATGAGGTACACCTGAGACAGTCAGAATCAGGCTTTCAGGGGTCGAGGTGTACCTCACTAGAGACAGAAACGCTATAGAAGCACATCCTATTCCTTAAAAGTGCTGTTCGGGGAACTGACTACCTGATTCTGTCCCTCTGCCTTGGCTTGGTAAAGTGCAGCATCAGCACTCCGATAGAGCGCCTGCAGATCTGTCCCATGCGCTGGAAACTCAGCTATCCCGCCGCTGAAAGTCACTCGAAACTTCTGACCAAGAGCGCTAGTAAACTCCTGCTGATACATTGCTTCCTGTAACTGCACGATCCGAGCCCAAGCCTGTTGTCGAGTTGCACCATATAAACCAACAACAAACTCCTCGCCGCCCCAACGAGCTACAACATCTTCACTGCGGAAATTCTGCTTTAGTAGTAGGCCATAAACTAGCGAAGCTGAAATGAGCCGCCATTTAGTACAAAGTTACTATAGCACTCTCCTGTTTTTAATCTGTCCAAAACTCTTTGAATCGTCCTGGGGCGAGCTCT
>JAFAVL010000780.1 GCA_019242465.1 Chroococcidiopsidaceae cyanobacterium CP_BM_RX_35
AGCGGATTGAGTTCACAACGGACATGGAGGCGGGAGTCACCCATGGAGAAATTCTCTTCATCGCTGTGGGAACGCCACCTTTGCCCACTGGTGAAAGTGATACACGTTACGTCGAAGCTGTAGCTCGAGGAATTGGGGCACATTTGAACGGCGGATACAAGGTGATCGTGAATAAATCAACGGTACCAATTGGATCTGGGGACTGGGTGCGGATGATTGTCCTAGATGGCATAGCAGAACGCCAAAAGTCTTTAGTTACCGTTGGTGGAGGAACAGCTGATCAGAGGATAGCTGAGTTCGAGACCAAGTTTGATGTTGTCAGCAATCCAGAGTTCTTACGGGAAGGCTCGGCAGTTTATGACACTTTTAACCCCGATCGGATCGTGCTGGGCAGCAATAGTCCCAAAGCGATTGAATTGATGCAGGAACTTTATACTCCAATTGTTAACCGCCAGTTTGCTGCTGACCGAGCTTTACCACCAGTACCAGTCGTCGTAACTGATATCAACTCGGCAGAGATGATTAAGTACGCTGCTAACGCGTTTTTAGCAACAAAGATCAGTTTTATTAACGAAGTCGCTAACATTTGTGATCGCGTCGGGGCTGATGTGACTGAAGTTGCCATGGGAATTGGTTTAGACTCTCGAATTGGGAATAAGTTTTTACAAGCCGGGATCGGCTGGGGTGGCTCGTGTTTTCCAAAAGATGTCTCAGCGCTGATTCACACGGCTGATGACTATGGGTACGAAGCCCATTTACTGAAAGCTGCAGTCAGCGTCAATCAACGTCAGCGTCTGATTGCTGTGGAGAAACTACAGCAGGTTCTGAAGATCCTCAAAGGCAAGACGGTGGGATTACTAGGGCTAACTTTCAAGCCAGATACAGACGACCTCCGTGACGCTCCCGCCCTCAATTTGATCGAACACCTAAACCGATTAGGAACCAGAGTCAAAGCCTACGACCCGATTGTTTCTCAGACCGGGATGCGTCATGGTCTAACAGGAGTGTTAGTAGAAACCGATCCAGAGCGACTTGCAGATGGCTGTGATGCCTTAGTACTGATCACAGACTGGCAGCAATTTCACAGTTTAGATTATGGGAAAATGGCAAGTCTGATGAATACCCCTGTGATGATTGATGGTCGCAACTTCCTAGACAGGGAAAAGCTGCAACGGGCTGGTTTCTATTACGTGGGAGTGGGGCATTAAGAGACCAAACTCGAGCGTAGAATTGATGCCATGCAGCTAGGGAACAGAGGCAGTTGTAGGGAACGCCTGATACCTGCTACAAAAATACCAATTCTTCCCAAACCGCCATACCGGGAGAATTATCTGTGCCAGCTTCCAGACGGCAGCTATCTCTAGTTGCCTTTCCTACCACTGCCCCCAAAATTTGATCGTGCCATTGCCTTCTTTGTTCCAACCAGACTTTCTTTGATGTAGAGGAGCGACTCACAACCTTTATGGCTGATATGGTTCGCGACTTGCATTCAGAGGTGAAAGAATCTTAATTGTGCGTCCCCAAAGCTGACACTTTCCAGACACGGGCACGAGCTTCTTGTGCTTATCACCTCTCCTGATTTTTGCAACACAACCGATAATTTTTCAGCCTACCACCCGCAGCTCCAGTTTTTGCAACACAACCTTATACTTTACAAGTCTCAACACGAGCGAAGAAATTTCCAAAAGTTATGTTAGCACTGAGAAATTCTCTGATTACTACAGCTTTTCCAATCGGTGATTTAGGGATATAGCTCCAAATAATCAAGGGGAGGAAGCCTTTGGGCGTCTGATTAATGTTGCCTCCAGAGGCGATCATTTCCCTTATGTCATCTGGCGACACCCATTTATCATTTAAATTTAAAAGCAGTATGCTGCCTGGACGTAAAAACCATCCTACGCGTTTACCAAAACGGCGCATAACTTGATAATCTGAATTTTTACGACCTCCAACGCTTTGCCAAATTTGCTTCTGGACGCTAAAACCGAACTGTCCCTTACTATATTCCACCCAGAGCCGATTAATAATGCTCAAGTCCTGGCATGGCAAACTTTCAACATCTTTATCTCTGAGCCAGCCTTCTTGGTCTCGCCGGGATACCTTAAGTATAAATAACCATAGTTTCCTGATTGGCTTCTGACCACCTTCTTGCTGCTAATAAATCATGCAAACGCCTGTAATTTATTCCCAAACCAGAAATCAGACTATCAGTTGGAACTTTGGTCAAAGTTGAATCTTGATCTGTCTCTTGTAGCTCTCTTTCTGCCTTTTCCTGTTCTAGTTTTTCGCGATATTTTACTTCGGCCTCAGCAAAAATTGGTTGTTCAATTCGCTCTACATCTCCGGCTTTAAGACCTAAATCCCTCTGGCAAAGTTTCAAATCAGCATTAGTCTCATCACTAATAGGATACTCCTGCTGAATTATCCTAATGAGAGTTTGCTTGTATTTCTGTAAATTTCCCTCATACCTTTTAAAAGGCTCAAATGCATGAGTTTCTATCTCGCTAGCCTCTCCAAGAGTCAATTTCAATTCCTCTCGAAGTTCATCTAGCGTGTCGCGCTCAGGTAAAGAAATCTTTCCGTCAGACAAAACCTCTTCAACCTTCTTAAGATACTGTGTTCTAGCAACTTCTTTCTGCTGCAATTTTTGCTTACGCTGCTCAAGCAAAAGCTTAGCTACTGTACGAATCCCCTGAACCACACTCACAAAAGCTTCGTCTTCGTTATGCCAAAGTGTTACAGCTTTACCGTCCTTGGGATAAGCTTGAAGTTTTGCAAAAGGAGCGTCCTGCCAATCAAACGGGCGTAATATAACCGGGATGACATAAGCTTTTCCAGCTTCATGTTGTTGCATTGCCTGTAAAATTTCAATTTCACGACAGTATTTAGAGGCAATAAAATCTGGACTAACGAGTAGCAAAATAATGTCAGCCGTATCTAGGCAAGATTTAATTTCATCATCCCACTCGGTTCCAGCTACAATCTTGCGGTCGTGCCAGCTAGAGATTACCTTTTGCCACTCTAGATTGGCTAGGTGGTTAGCTAATGCGTCCCGCAGTGCTTCATCTTTGTGTGAGTAGGAGAAAAAAAGCTTAACTGATTCGTCCGCCATGTTACACTTATATCGATTGTTACTACAGTTGGGTATATGTGTAGTTCTCTGCCTGATTGCCTAATAGGGGGCGTCTCTTCGCTCATCAGTTGTATATCCTCCCAAATGCCCAATATTCAATTATTCAAATGTGGTCTCAGTTTTATATTAATGTGAGTCTCGATTCCTCCTCAATTTCATTGATTTTGGTTCGAAAACCGTCTTGATTTCAGGTCGAAGCATTGATGATTTCGGGTCACTACACCTAGCGGTTTGCTCAGTTTACTCTGCTAGGGGCTCTTTTAGAATTAAAAGTTTGATATAGCGGTCTCGTTTACTCTTATTGACTTCTCAGATCCATAGCCATGATTTACGCAGCCGATCATAAAACTTTACACTCGAAGTCTTTCCCATTCCAAATGGGATTGCAAGGACCGTATTATCTTCGTGCTAAAGTATCGTCACAAGATGCTGTTTGGTGAAATTCGCAAATTCTTAGGACCAATCTTCCATGAACTTGCCCGTTAGAAGGAGTGCCGAATTCTTGAAGGATACCTTATGCCAGACCACCCACGTGCATATTGTGTATTGAGTTTCACCCAAGTATGCGGTTGTGTTGCAAAAAGTTGTTGAGGACAGAATACTCCTGGGAAAGGGAATCAACTAAGCAACCACTCCAAAGATTTCAGCTATGAATTTCACCCGTTCTTTGACGGCTCCTTTTTCAATGCCAGAACGCTTAACGCGGGACGCCAGTTCGTAACGCCTTCGGCTTCGCTTCGCTAGCGCCGGGGAATTCGGCTTAGACGACTGGATCGGGAACCCTGCAAGGCGAGACTGGCTCAGCTTTCTTAACTTGTCCCTTTCTTAGCATGTTCATAGATTCATAACCCCTTATCGTTCGCCGCGCAGTAAAGCGAAGCAACATCTCTCCCCCCCTGCCCCTAATCCCCAAAGGGGACCCCGAGCGCCCCTTCTTCCCTTAGGGGGGTAAGGGGGGTTGGCGTTGAACGCACTAAATCCCATGCCAGGTTTGACTAATCTTTTAAGTAATCGTTCACGGGGTGCTGCTATCAACAGGCAGTAGGGATCGCCTAATCGCTTAGGACACTAGGGTCTGGATTGCCTGTTCAACTGCATGTAAAGCGATGTCTACTTCCTCGGCTATCACAATGAGCGGCGGGACAAACCGAACTACCTTTGGACCAGCTGGCACAAGTAACAAGCCCCGATCTATTGCCGCCTTCACTACATCAGCGGAGGTTAGATCGCTATCAGCTGTTAATTCCATACCGTCAATCAAGCCCCAACCCCGCACTTCGGCAATTTGATGGGGATATTTAGCGGCGATCACTCTGAGTCCAGCCCGCAATTGTTCACCTCGCTCTTGGACATTTTGCAGGAGGTTGTCTTGTTCCAAAGTTTGCAACACACACAGTGATGCAGCACAGGCAAAGGGATTGCCACCAAATGTACTGGCATGATCTCCCGGCTTGAAGACATCACAGAACTGCTTGCACATCACAGCACCAATGGGGATACCACCCCCTAGTCCCTTGGCGCTGGTAAACACATCTGGCTCGATCCCCAGGTTCTCGTACCCCCAGAGTTTACCAGTCCGCCCTACACCTACCTGCACTTCATCCAGCATTAGCAAAATGCCCGTTTCGTCACAGATTTCACGGATGCGCTTGAAGTAGGCAACATCTCCGGGTCTAACGCCACCTTCTCCTTGTAAGGGCTCCAGCAGGATTGCTGCCACGCCGCGATCACCAGAGTCAAGTTCGCCAATCGCATTCTCCACTGCCTTAATGTCGTTGTAGGGTACGTAGTGGAACCCAGGCACCAGAGGGCTAAAGTCTTTTTGGTACTTCGGTTGACCAGTGGCAGTAATTGTTGCCAGTGTCCGCCCATGGAAACTAGCGTTAGCAGTCAAAATCAGAGGTTCATCGATGTCCAACACCTGATGGGCGTACTTCCGTGCCAGTTTAATTGCGCCTTCATTCGCCTCTGCTCCAGAGTTGCAGAAGAACACTCGGTCAGCGCAGGAGTGCTCAATGAGCCACTTGGCTAACTCACCTTGCACAGGGATATAAAACAGGTTAGAAACATGATGCAGCGTCTGAATTTGACGCGTTACAGTTTCAACTAAGGCTGGGTGAGCGTGTCCTAGAGAGCAAGTGGCAATCCCCGCCACAAAGTCCAGATACTCTCGTCCTTCGGTATCCCAAACGCGGCAGCCCGCTCCCCGCTCTAGGGCTAGAGGAAATCGACCGTAAGTGGTCATCACACAGCCGTCAAAGCTGGTGGGGTCGTAAGGGCTAGATAGGACGGGACTTGATTCTGCTGGTATGGATGGTTCTTGAACAACAGTTTCTATGCTCACGACTTAGCTCCTCAAAAATTTTTATTCTCTTTGCAAGTTTAGTCGGCATTCACAAAACTTTCTGTCTAATCTGACTCATTCGGTCATTAGTCACAAAGCAGAGCGCAAAGATATCCTCAAATGAGAAGTCCCACAACCGAAACCCGTGTACTCAACCCTAGAGCAAAAATATCATCGAATCCAAAAAGAGCTAATTGCCGGGGCAATCGCCCTTGGTTGTGTCTTTATAATTGGCACTTTATGGTACTGGCTAGTTGAGCGCTGGTCGTGGCAGGACGCCGCTTACATGACGGTGATCACTCTCACTACTGTCGGATTTAACGAGGTTCATCCACTGGGAAACCGGGGGCATCTGTTTACCATTTCCCTGATCTTAATGGGCGTGGTCAGTATTGGCTATATTGCCAACAGATTTACAGAAGCCCTGATTCAGGGTTACTTTCAAGAAGGAATCCGACTACGGCAACAACGACGTTCAATGGAATCGCTTTCACAGCATTACATCCTCTGTGGCTTTGGGCGCACTGGACGCCAAATCGCCTTAGAATTTCAGGCTGAAGGCGTCCCGTTTGTGATAGTTGACTTAGAGATTGCATCTATCCAGACGGCTCAGCAACTGGGTTATATTGCGCTACAAGGGGATGCCACGCTGGATGAAACCTTGCTGCATCTGGGAATTGAGCGGGCAATTTGTTTAGTAGCCGCACTGACTTCGGATGCCGAAAATCTCTACACTTTACTTTCGGCTAAGACGCTTAATCCCCAAATTAGGGCGATCGCACGGGCTAGCACTCAAGAAGCCCTACAAAAGCTGCAACGGGCTGGAGCCGATGCTGTAATTTCCCCATATATTACTGGTGGCAAGCGGATGGCGGCGGCAGCCCTAAGACCGCAAGTGATGGATTTTGTTGATGGCATCCTCACAGGTGCCGATCGAGAACTCTACATGGAAGAATTCCGCCTTGATCCAGCAGTTTGTCCTTGTGTGGGTCAAACACTGAGGGAAGCCAGACTGCGATCGCAAACGGGTGCTTTGGTTCTGGCTATCCGCCGTGTTGATGGCAATTTGATTGGTGGTCCGACTGCTGACACTGAATTAATGGCAGGAGATCTGCTGATTTGCATGGGTACAGCCGAGCAACTGCGACAGGTCAACCAAATTTTGGGACCAATTCGTAAGAGCGTCCCTCGCCCACCTAAACATCTGTAGAGTTAGATTTTCAAGATAGGGTGTGACGTTGGAAGAAATCCCAGATAAGCTGATTGGCATTAACCGCACTAGCAGTGCCTTGCTTTGCGGTTTGAGAGGTAGCACTAGGCCAAGAATGACCGATATTTTTGATAGTTACCAGCATGACCTCTGAGTCTCCGCGACATCCTGAGTAACGAGAAATATCGACCTGTTTACCAGATTGGGAATTTGCCTTTGAGACACAACTATTATGCTGCTGCCAAAGCTCTGCTGTTTGAGGCACAGCAATCGCCTCTCTGACGCCGTCTATTTTGCCACCAGCATAAGGTACAGATTCATCACCTGTCCCATTGAGCATCAGCATCGATACAGGAGCTTGAGGTTGGCAATTAGAGGTGACGTTGGCAGGGAGAGTGCCAGCGACGGAAGCAAAAGCGGCAATTTGACCAGATAACTGACAGGCTAAGCTTTGAGTTAAAATCCCACCACTGGAAAAGCCTGTGGCATAGATTCTGTGGGAGTCGATATTTCTGATTTGCTTGAGATGTTCGATTAATGCCGTGACACAGGCAGCATTATCCACGTCTATTTGTGGGGAGGAATACCCCTTAACCTGATGCCAGTGATAGTTAATGCCGTCTGGATAAACAACAATGAACCCTTTTTGCTTAGCTAAATCATTGAGATGGGTCGCGTTAGCTAGGGAACGACCACTGCCATGACTACCATGGAAGGCAATAACTAGCGGTGTTGGCTGGTCTGGTTGATAGGACTTGGGAGTGTAAAGATAGTAGCTGCTTGACTGTCCCTGAAAAACTAGTTTTCCAAAGCTATCACTGCTTACTGCTTGTGCTTTAGGCTGACCTATCGGCTGTACTGGAGTTGAGGTTGTTGGCAGCGGTCTAGCTACTGAAGCATCTAGTAATGGAATAGGTGTTGGATTAAGCTGTGCTAAAACGGGGAGACTAATTAAGGAGGCACAGCCAATGATTCCTATCAGAATAGCTGGTGTTTTACTTAACTCTAGATGCTTCAGCAGGTTCATTAATCTCTTCTTTGAAGATTGCAGTAGCAGGGTTTTATGATAGGAGTGATGAAGCTATTACTATCTTGCATAGTGACCAGGAACCCAATGCCGCCCATGATGGGTATATTCCCAATGTCCGCGAATCCACTCTCGACGAGCAACTCGATAATATCGGTCGTGGTGAACAGGTTGGACAAACACTGTTTGTGCCGATGCTGGTGTTGGTAGAGTGGCAAACATTACAGGAAGAGTTAGTACAGCGGTAGCTAAGATGCGTTTCATTATTAAATTTTTGTATAAATCAAAGTTTTCTTGACCTTCATTACTTAATTTAGAAAATCGAATAGTATCTAACATCTAAACAAGGTCATGATTTGAGAAATGACTTGAGTAATAATTCATTTATGACTTAAGTAATGGGTGCTTAATCGCTGTATAAAAACTGTTTTATTAATAGGATAATTTGATGAGCAATGTTATTGTCTTCGGTAGTATCAATATGGACCTGGTTGTCAGAACACCTAGGTTGCCATTGCCTGGGGAAACACTGCTAGGGCATGACTTTTTTACTACGCCAGGTGGCAAAGGGGCAAATCAAGCAGTGGCGACTGCTCGGCTAGGAGTGCCGACTCAGATTGTCGGGCGGGTAGGTCAAGATAGTTATGGTAGCGAACTCGTCAACAGCCTCAAAGCCTCTGGAGTGCAAACTGACTATATATATATGGATGAAGCAGCTAGTTCTGGTGTGGCGGTGATCGTAGTAGACGAAAGAAGTGAAAATCAGATTATTGTTGTTCCTGGAGCGAATGGACATGTCGATGAGGCAGATGTAGCGCAACTTGTGAGTTTGTTGCCAGTGAGTGCCCTGCTTTTACAGATGGAAATTCCGATGCAATCCGTGCTAGCAGCTGCTCAAGCTGCTCGAACTACAGACGTGACAGTGATTCTCGATCCTGCTCCTGCCGAGCAGGGTGTGCCAGAGCAGCTTTATCCTTTAGTTGACATCATTACGCCTAATGAAATTGAAGCCGGACAACTCGTGGGCTTCCCCATAGACGGACCAGAAACAGCTACCCGAGCAGCTGCTATTTTGCGGCAACGAGGCGTGAGCAGTGTCATTGTGAAACTGGGGGCTCAGGGAGCTTTGTGTGTCACAGAAGCTGAAACTTTCCTTGTCCCGGCTTTTCCAGTGCTAGCCATTGACACCGTGGCTGCTGGAGATGCATTCAATGGTGGTCTAGCAGCTGCACTCTTCGAGGGGCTGCCCTTACGGCAGGCAGTCGTGTGGGGAGCGGCAGCGGGGGCAATTGCCTCTACCAAACCTGGCGCCCAATCTGCCATGTGTGATCGCCAGACTTTAATGAGTTTTCTTAACGATATGGACATGTAGCTTAATCGCCAATATCTTCGTTCCATAATTGCGGATCTTTCTGAATAAACTCGCTCATTAACTGTTTACACTCATCCAGGTTCAAATCAATCACCTTAACTCCGTGCGATTCCATAAACTCTCTTGCCCCAGGGAATGTCTCTGATTCACCAACAATGACTTGCTTGATCCCAAATTGAACAACTGCACCAGCACACAAGTAACAGGGCATTAAGGTTGAATAGAGGATTGTCTCACTATATTTGCCGATTCTCCCAGCATTGCGGAGACAGTCAATCTCTGCGTGAGTCACAGGATCGCTGTTTTGTACTCGCTGATTGTGTCCTCTGCCGATAATTTTGCCATCCTTAACTAAAACAGAACCGATAGGAATACCGCCTTCTTGTAACCCCTGTTTTGCTTCGGTGATCGCCGCCTGGATAAAATCATCCATAAACCTGTCTTCCTCTTAAACTAATGCAGTCCAAACAGTTTGTACTCATGGATCATGATGGCGGTGTCGATGATTATTTGGCAACCATGCTGCTCTTGACGATGGAACATGTCCAGCCGTTAGGCGTTATTATCACTCCGGCTGATTGCTATGCCGAGCCAGCGGTTAGCGCAACGCGCAAGATTTTGGATTTGATAGGTTGCTCTGATGTTCCAGTTGCCGCAAGCACTGTACGAGGGCTCAATCCCTTCCCGCGCCTCTACCGCCGCGATTCTTTCATCGTCGATCATCTCCCGATTCTGAATCAGAGCGAAAAGATCCGTACACCTTTGGTGCAAAAAACGGGTCAAGACTTCATGGTGCAAGCGTTACAGGAGGCACCTGAGCCAGTAACACTAATGGTGACTGGTCCCCTAACGACGGTAGCAGTTGCTTTGGATGCAGCACCAGAGATCGCAGCAAAAATTAAACAGATTGTCTGGATGGGAGGCGCGCTCAATGTCCCTGGCAATGTGGAAAAAAGTCTTGAGGCGGGGCAGGATGGTTCAGCAGAGTGGAATGCCTATTGGGACCCAATTTCAGCCCATCAGGTATGGCAAACGCAGATTCCCATTGTCCTTTGCCCACTAGATCTCACTAACAACGTGCCCGTGACCTCCGAGTTAGTGTACAAGCTGGGGCGGCAGCGGCACTACCCCCTGTCTGATTTGGCAGGACAATGTTATGCGTTGGTTATTCCACAAGACTATTATTTTTGGGATGTACTAGCGACAGCTTATCTTGCCCACCCAGAATTCTATCAGCTACGCAAGTGGGAAGCCGCGATTGTAACAACAGGGCTTAGCCAAGGACGGACAAAGGTTGGACCTGGCGGTCGTAAAATCTTAGTTATGGATCGGGTAGAGAAATCCAGCTTTTACGACTACATCCTACAGCAGTGGGCGCGTTAATTGATGTTAGGTCTGTTCCTAAAGAAGTTTAAGCCCAAAAAAATGGCAGCAACAGTGCCAGACACACAAATTTCTTTGTTGGCAATTTTTTCCATAACTGCTTCTAGAGGAACCAATACCACATCAATTTCTTCTGTAATATCTAACTGTTGTTGTTCCACTTTTATTGCATTCTCTGCCACAAACAAATGGACTTTGTGTGTGGCCTTGCTAGGATTATCGTGTAAAATACCTAAAGGGGTTGTGTCGCAAAAACGATTTGAGGACAAGAAAGCCTTCTCAATAGGCTGTTCAGCGAGTAGCAGACCAAAATTATGAATTATTGAACAACGAGGGAGCGGGAACCTGTGGCGGCCGACCAGACAAAAAAAGCGATCTTCCACTTGGGACTAGGTGCAGGACTCATCAACGAGCGCGATCTCTTTGGGAAAATTTCCCAATTTCAGATAGGCGATCGCGTTAAGAGAAGGGCGATCACCCAATCGCTTTTAATCCTCGTGGCGGTAGTCCTGAATAGTAATGTTAAAGGGGTAAACTAGAAGAATCGTTAGCTCTTGTCGGCTTCTTAATGAACTGTTCCAAGTGTCAATCAGCTCAAGTCATCAAGTACGGACGTACACACTACGGTAAACAACGCTTTCAGTGTCAAGACTGCGGGCGACAGTTTGTGGAGAATCCGAGCCGACAACCAGTTGATGAGAACACCCGGAACTTAATTGACAAATTGCGGCTTGAGAGGTTGGCGCTGGCAGCCATCGCACGAGTGATACCAAGTTGCGGTCTAAGAGAGTAAGCGTAGGTGAGGAAAAAAGGTGAGAGAACTCAGACAATCGGGGGCAAAACAGAGTTCTAATAAACCTTGAGAAAGTGCCTCCTCAACTGCTTCCATTGACTTGTAAACATGATTGTAAAA